>JBEAUN010000020.1:0-3102 GCA_041161415.1 Pseudomonadota bacterium
CCGCCAGTATTCACGTACGGTACTCAATCGCGTGCCCCGCGAGGCGATATCGGCGGCCAGCAGAAAAGTGCCGCCACCGCGCAAAATGCTGGCAGCGATCATGAAAGTGGCGCTGGTGGCCGAATGAATCAGCGCGTCTTTCAAGGCCGGGATGCGAAGCAGAAATTTATCCACGAACAAACGCAGCTTTTCATCCTGCGAGACAAAATAGGCGTAAAGAATGAGCAGGAACAAGGCCGTCAGAAAGATCGAAAACCCAAGCAGGATGTCATTGACCGTATAGGCCATGGCCAGCAGTTCCTTGAACTTTGCCGCCTCGGCGGCCTGCTCGCTTTTGAAGCCTGATCGCTCCAGCGTGGGCAGCAGGCCGAAACGATTGCCGCCGATGGCGGCCATCGCCATGACAAGGTCCAGGGCTGTCCAGGAAACCGCGCCGAACATGGCTTTCACGCTATTGACGCGCAACTGCAGGAAGTCGATCGACGCCTGCAAGGCCTCACGCATGCTGCCTGTGCGCTCGCCGGCTTCGAGGATGGCAAGCGTGGTGTCGTCATACATCGCCATGGCTTTTACCGATGCATGAAAGCCGCTACCACCACGCAACAGGTTGTAACCGAGCGCGAGACGCTGACGAATCGAGCCGGTCTCGGATTCGATCACATGCTGCAAGGCGCGCCCGGCACTCATGCCGGCTTGCACGTTGAAGTTAACCGCTTGCAGGAACTGAATGCGGTAGTAGCGGCTGATCCGATTGAAGATCACTGGCAAAGGCCGCACTTCAGACACGCGCAAGGGAACGCCCGCGCGATTGCGAATTTCACGGATCACGGCTTGGCTGTCATCAGCCACCAAAATCGTTTCATGCCGGAAATAACCAGGCACCTGCCTGTCCGGCGCAGCGGCCGGGCTTTCGGCAAAGGGCAACAGGTAGCTGACACGAAAATTTTTCATGGCTGCACCTAAATTCCGACCGCTCGCCGCGCGGTATCGGCGTCGATCAAGCCTGCATGTAGCAAGCGCTCGATACTATTGGCACGACTGGTGTAACGCACCCCCTGCATCTTACGAACCTGGTGAAACTGATTTGGATTCTTGATCAACCAATCGCCAATCTCAATTCGCAAATCCTCGACATTGGGAATGACGATGGTTTCATGCGCCACCACACGTCCATAATAACCGCGCCCGTTGCATCGCGCACAGCCGACCTTGATGCGAAGCTGCGCAACCGGACCGGGGCTGACCCCGGTGTCTACCAAACGTCTTTTTATGCTAGACAAATCGGTCTGAGTCGCTGGCCGAGCGCAATCGCATAGACGCGGGATGAGGCGCTGGTTAATCATCAAGCGCAAATAGTGCGCCATGATGTAGAGCGCATCGGGGCGCGAGCCCTCGTCAAAAAAGGCAATGAGACGCTCGTAAATCTGAATCGCCGTAACCGAGTGGACAGTGGCCAGGACCAAGTGCCCGGACTCGGTGAGTTTCATCGCAGCGCGCGCGCTATCGGCATCTCGAATTTCACCAAAGATCAGCACATCCGGGTCTTGCCGCAACACCGAGCGCTCCACATCCTGCGTACGCTGATTGAGCAGCTGGTTAATCTGAATCTGGCGGGCGAAGGGCAGCAGGTATTCCACCGGGTCTTCCACCGTAACCACATTGACCCGATCGCGCGCAAAGCGCTGCGCGATCGCATAGAGCGTGGTGGTTTTGCCTGAGCCGGTGGGGCCCGAGATGAATATGAGCCCGCCATTTTTCCCATGCACCTGAGCAAGCGACTGGAAGAGCGCGATCATGTCCGGCTGCGCAGGAAACATGGAATCAAGGCTCGGCATGGATTCGGGATCAAGCACTCGCATGGTGAGGGTTTCCCCCCCCGCGATCGGCTGCGAGGCAAGGCGCAAATCCACTGGCCTCCCCTGGAATTCAAACCCCATGCGGCCATCTTGCGCGCGCAGGCTGTCCGAGGCATCCATGCCGCCTTCCATTTTGATCCGGATAAAAAGTGCCGCCATGATGCGATGAGGCACCTGGTGACGCTGCTGTAAATCGTTATCGATGCGGTAGGACACCCAGGAATCAGGGTCTGCTTTGGAGTCCAGATGGATATCTGACGCGCGGGCTAGCACAGCCTCGGTCAGCATGGCGTCAATCAGCTGTTTCAGGGCCGAGCTGCTCATTTCCGCTTGTCGCAGGCGCTCGATCATGGCCGCGACGGAGGTTTCATCCGAGGCCACCTCATAAACACGATTACGCAATTCCACACGGTCCGCCGCGACCACCCGGAGCCTTGTCACCGGGCGCACGCAGGCGTTCAAAATCAACCGCTGCTGGGCCTCGGTGAGCCGCTGCGCAGCGCGCACATGGAGTACATCCTGCTCAACCTTGATCGGGATCACCATCAAACGCTGACACAGGTGGGCCGGCAGCAGGGCCTGCAATACACCACCCGTACGTGACTCATCGGAATGCTCGAGAGCGACTGAAATCTGCTCTTTGGTAACGAAACGATCGCGAATGAGAATTTCAATGACCTCAAGCCGGCGGCCCTGCAAGAGCAAGGCTCTTTGCTTTCGCTGGGCGATGTCGAGTTGGGCAGGGGTGATCACACCTTTATCGACCAGGAATTCATGCAGGGAGCGCCCGGGCTCAAGCGTGCCTGCACTCGGCAGGGCAGCTGTATCCTGAGGCGAGGCAGTGGGCGTGCGAGGCTCGAACATGATGGTCACTTGCCCCCGCCAGCTGCTGCGCCACCCGCCGACTTACCACCACCACCGCCACCCGAGCCAGTGCTGATGAGCCCTTGGTAGGCGCTGCCATCGCCCGCACCGAGCGATTCCAGCTTCGAGGGAACATAGGGGTCTTTGGACACCGAATCGAGCGTCGCGCGAAACACAATCTGTGGGCGCTTGCCTGATTCCTCCGCGTGTTCGGGCAAGAGATACAGCATGACGGTGGTATCCTGAATGCGCGGAAGCAAACGGTATCGATCGAAGAGGTGAAAAGGCTCCGCATCACGCACAAAATACACAGTCGGTCGACCGCTCGATGCGGCCCCGCCGCCGGCCCCACCACCGGGCGATGAGCCAGCAGCAGACGCAC
>JBEAUN010000017.1:0-2809 GCA_041161415.1 Pseudomonadota bacterium
TCCAGCTCCCGCACATTGCCCGGAAAGCGGTAATCCTTCAAGCGCGACAACGCATCTTCCTTCAAACGCGCCCCCGGCAGCCCGATGTCCTCGCCCACGGCCGACACGATTTGGAGCGCAAGATGCGCGATATCTTCACCCAGCTCGCGCAAGGCCGGCAGGTGGATGACATAGCGATCCAGCGCATAATAAAGCGCATCGACCACGCGCCCCTCGGTATGCAAGCGCGACAGCGGCAGCAACGAAGTGGCCATCACGCGCACATCGGCCGCCTCATCAAACGCCGCGCCCACCCGATGAAAACGCCCGGATTCCAACACCCGGGCCAGGCGCACTTGCAAGTGAATCGGCAGTTGATCGACATGATGCAGCACCAAGGTGCCGCCCTCGGCCGCATGCAGAAGACCCTCGATAGCGCGCTCGGGCTCATGCCCGCCTTGCCGCTCGGCGCCGAAAATCTCGATCGCGGTCGGCGCGGTTTGGCAATCGACGATCACGCACGCACGATCGCGCCGCGCGCTTTCTCCATGAATCAAACGCGCCACCAGCCTTTTGCCACTGCCCGGCTCTCCGTCGATCGACACCGGCACGCGCAGCCTGGCGGCAGCGGCCAGCGCTTGGCGCACCCGTTCGATAGCAGCCGACTCCCCCAGCAATACCGCAGGCGGCAAAACAGGTACAAGCGGCGGCGAAGGCAGCACCACATCCAGCGTGTTCCTCACCACCGCGCGCAGTTCATCGAGCGAGACAGGTTTGGCAAGACACTCCACCGCCCCGGCCCTCAACACCGCCACCACCGCCTCAAGCCCGGTCTGCGCAGTCAGCACCACCACCGGCAGCCCCGGCCAGTGGGCGCGCACATGGCGGGTGAGCGTCAGACCATCGCCATCCGCCAAATCCAGATCAGTGAGCACAAGCCGATAGGCCCGCTGGGTCAGGAGCGCGCGCGCCTGGTCAAAGCCGCTCACACAATCCGCGCTGAGACCCATGCCCTTGAAAGCCAGCCCCAGCACCTCGCGCAGCACCTCATCGCGCTCGACGATCAAAACCCTGGCCGCAGCAATCGCGGCAGGCGAGGAATGAGTGGCCATGACACGCTCCGAAGAATTGAAGAGCCTGCCATCTTAGGAAGCTTCCGCCCCGGGCAATAAGGGCAAAGCGCACTCAGGAAGCGCCGCGGCGATGCGTCTCGCAGCAGTAAAAACGGTCGCCATCCACCACGGCCTCACTTTGGGGCACATGCAGACCGCAGCGCGCACAGGACACCATGCGTTCAACAGGCGGATTAACAGGCTTCTCGGCATCGGGCCGTTTCGAGGATTTGCCCAGCACACGCAACAACAGCATGGCGAGGGCAAGCATCAATAAAAACAAAAAAATCTTGGACATGGCTTAAGAACAGACAGCGTGACAAGCGATAAAAACTCCGGGCGCAGGACTTTACCGCAAAAAAGCCTCGCTCCGTTCCTCCTCTTACCTTTGGCACCTTGTCAATGACTGTGGCATTCAATATCCTCGCGCGGCGCAAAGTGGCGAATCGACCCGCAATCCAGTCCTGACGCCCGCCGCGCCTTGGCTTCACCCCGGAACTTGCTTGCTCAACCCCAGACACAGCGGCTTCTTAACCCCTTGGGTTGCCAGCTTTTCCCGGTTATCGGTTGGCATTTGCCCTACAACACTGGAACCACCCCTATGAAACAAGGCCTGAATCGCATCTTTCGACTGATCTGGAACGAAACACTCGGGGCGTGGGTCGCCGTGGCTGAGCATGCGCGCGGCAAGGGCAAAAGAGCCAACCGCCGCCTCGCCCTGTTGATCAGCGCCTCACTGTGCGCGGCCAACTCGCCCGCTATGGCCGGCCCCACCGGCGGGCAGGTGATGAGCGGCAATGCCAGCATTACCACCCCCTCCGCCGGCAACACGGTCATCAACCAGACCACCAATCAGGCCATCATCAACTGGGCGGGCTTCAATATCGGGGCCACCGAATCGGTCCGCTTCAACCAGCCGGCCAGCAACGCCGCCACCTTAAACCGTGTGCTTGACAGCAACCCCACCTCGATCCTGGGTAGTCTCAGCGCCAATGGCCGCGTGTTCGTGGTCAACCCCAATGGCGTGGTGTTCGGCAACAACGCACGCGTGGACGTGGGGGCCATGGTGGCCTCCACCCTCGCGATTGCCGATGCCGACTTCAATGCCGGCCGGCTGCGCTTCATGCAAAGCGGCGCGGCTGGCGATGTAATCAACCAAGGCCAGCTCGCCACAGCCAACGGCGGCTTCATTGCCCTGATCGGCAAGCGGGTGCGCAACGAAGGCAGCATCACGACCCCGGGCGGCGTGTCCGCGCTGGCCGCGGGCAGCAAAGTCACCCTCGACATGGCGCCCAATGCCGCCGCTCCAGTGGTGGTGGGTGGCGAAATCTCCGGTGCGACGATCGAATCGGTCGGCGCCATCCGCGCTCAGGATGGCCAAATCATCCTGTCGGCCCGCGCCGCGGATGCGGGACTTCGCAATATCATCAACCACACTGGCATCATCGAAGCCACAGGAATCACCACCCGCGGTGGGCGCATTGTCCTCGAGGGCGGCTTTAATGGCTCGGTCAGTGTGGCCGGCAAGCTTGATGCTTCCAGCGCCGCTGCTGCGGGCGGTCAGGTACAGGTGAGCGCGAATGCGGTCGCCATCCAATCCGGCGCCAGCATCGATGTGCGCGGCGCCACGGGCGGCGGCACCGCCACCCTGGGCAGCAATTACACCGAAGCCAACAGGGCCGTGCGCACCGCCCGTGTTCTGGATGTCGAAGCCGGCA
>JBEAUN010000060.1:0-6539 GCA_041161415.1 Pseudomonadota bacterium
CTGTCACCCGGGCAGCCTGGACCCGGCCAACGCGCCCCATGTGCTCGCCATGCTCGACCGCGCCATCGACGGCTGCATGGCGGGCGAATTTTCTGCACTCGTCACCGCCCCGGTGCATAAGGGCGTGATCAATGACGCGGGGATCGCCTTCACCGGCCACACCGAATATCTCGCCGCGCGCACCGGCACCGAACAGGTGGTGATGATGCTCGCCGGCGGCGGGCTGCGCGTGGCGCTGGCCACCACGCATCTGGCCTTGAAAAACGTGCCCACTGCGATCAAGGCCGATCAGCTCGCGCAGACCTTGCGCATCATGGCCGCTGATCTGCGCCGCCGCTTTCATCTTGCCGACCCGCGCATTCTGGTGGCGGGGCTGAACCCCCATGCCGGCGAAGGCGGGCATCTGGGGCGAGAAGAGATCGAGATCATCAGCCCGGTGCTCGAGGCCCTGCGCGCAGAAGGCCTCAACCTCATCGGCCCACTGCCTGCCGACACGCTCTTCACCCCCAAACAACTCGCCCGCGGCGACGCGGTGCTGGCGATGTATCACGACCAGGGCCTGCCGGTGCTGAAATTCGCAAGCTTCGGCCGCGGCGTGAATATCACCCTGGGGCTGCCGATTGTGCGCGTCTCGGTCGATCACGGCACCGCGCTCGATCTGGCTGGCATGGGGCAGGCGGATTCGGGCAGCTTGTTTGAAGCCATCGACACCGCGATTGCGATGGCCGCGACATGAGCGAAGCCCACCGCGCCCGCAAACGCTTCGGGCAGAATTTTCTGGTTGATCAAAACATCATCCGGCGTATTGTGGATGCCATCGCGCCCAAGCCGGGCGAGACGGTCATCGAAATCGGCCCGGGGCTTGCTGCGCTCACCGAGCCGCTGCTCGCGCGCTGCGGCAAGATGCATGTGGTCGAGATCGACCGCGATCTGGTGGCACGATTGCGTGAGCGCTTTGATGGCGCACTCACCATCCATGAAGGCGATGCGCTGAAATTTGATTTCGCCGCCCTGGGCGATGATCTGCGCGTGGTTGGCAATCTGCCGTACAACATCTCTACGCCGCTGCTTTTTCATCTGAGTGATGTCGCCACCCACCTGCGCGACATGACCTTCATGTTGCAAAAGGAAGTGGTGGAGCGCATGGTGGCCGCGCCAGGGGAAGAAGCCTACGGCCGCTTGGGCGTGATGCTGCAATACCGCTTCGAGATCGCCAAGCTGTTTGATGTCGCCCCGGGGTGTTTTCGCCCGGTGCCCAAGGTAGTATCCGCCATCGTGCATCTGCGCCCCCGGCCGCTTGCTGCGCTTTCAGCGCGGGATGAAAAACGCTTCGGCCAAATCGTCACCGCCGCCTTCGGCCAGCGGCGCAAGACACTGCGCAACACCTTGGCGGAATTCATCGACGCCGCGGGCCTCACCGCATTAGGCATTGACCCTACCGCGCGGGGCGAAGTGTTGTCAGTGGATGACTTCGTGCGCATCGCCAATGCGTAGATGCCGCTTGAATGGCGGGGGCAAAGGTTAAGCACCGTTAGGGCGAGTAACGAAATTATCCACGCGCTTTAACACGCAGTCACGAACACTTGAACAACCACCAACCCCACCCAAACCGTGCCTTACAACACCACCAGGTTATCCCGGTGAATCAACTCCGGCTCTTCGATGTAACCCAAGATGCTTTCAATTTCGTTTGAGGGCGCACGGGCGATGCGGCGTACTTCGGTGCTGGAGTAATTGGTGAGGCCGCGAGCGATTTCCCGGCCGTCTTGCGTCACGCAGGCCACAGCCGAGCCGCGGGTAAATTCGCCGCTCACCGATATCACCCCCACGGGCAGCAGGCTTTTGCCCGCGATGAGCGCGGCCACTGCGCCCTCATCGAGCGTGAATCGTCCGGCCAGCTGCAGGTGATCGGCGAGCCATTGCTTCCTTGCCGCGAGCGGTGTGGCATCGGCGTAGAGCAGGGTGCCCAGCGCCTCGCCGGCGGCTAAGCGCAGCAACACATCTCTTTCATGGCCGCTGGCGATCACAGTGTGGGCGCCGCTGCGCGCAGCACGCTGGGCGGCGCGCACTTTGGTGATCATCCCGCCGCGGCTGATGCCGCTGCCGGCACCCCCCGCCATGGCGGCGTAGCGCGCATCATTGGCGCGGCCTTCTGATACCAGCGTGGCCGAAGGATCGCGACGCGGGTCGGCGGTGTAAAGCCCACTTTGATCAGTGAGGATGATGAGCGCATCGGCTTCGATCAGGTTCGCCACCAGCGCGCCCAGGGTATCGTTATCGCCGAATTTGATTTCGTCGGTGATGACGGTGTCATTCTCATTGATGATTGGCACCACGCCCAAATCAATCAGCGTGATAAGCGTCGAGCGCGCATTGAGATAGCGCGTGCGATCGGCGAGGTCTTCATGGGTGAGCAAGATCTGAGCGGTGTGTAGCCCGTGGCTTGAAAACACCGATTCATACGCCTGCGCGAGCCCCATCTGGCCTACCGCCGCGGCCGCTTGCAGGGCGTGGATTTCATGCGGGCGGGTGGCCCAGCCCAGGCGCTGCATGCCCGCAGCAATCGCGCCGGAGCTCACCAGCACTACGCGCTTGCCCTCTGCACGCAAAGCGGCGATTTGCCGCGCCCATTCGGCCAGCGCCTCATGCGCCAAGCCCGCGCCGTTATTGGTGACCAAAGCACTGCCGACCTTGACGATCAGCGTGCAGGCATCACGAATCGAGGTTCTCATCGGTGTCGATTGAGGCGGTGGGTTCAGGGGGGCGCTGATGGGCGTCGAGGTGATCCATCACCGCGAATAAAATCTCGCGCGTGCCTTCACCCGTGATGGCGGCAATCGCGAAGTATTTTTCAGTCGGGCCGAAGGCCGCAAGGAAATCATCGATGCGCGCCTGGCGCTCTTCTTCGGGGATAAGGTCGAGCTTATTCAACACCAGCCAGCGCGGTTTTTGATACAGCGACTCATCGTATTTGCGCAATTCCCCGATGATGGCTTTTGCTTCTTTCACCGGGTCGACATCGGGGCTCAAAGGCGCGAGATCGACGATATGTAGCAGCACCCGGGTGCGCTGCAAATGGCGCAGGAATTGATGCCCGAGCCCCGCGCCTTCCGCCGCGCCTTCGATGAGGCCGGGGATGTCAGCGATCACGAAGCTTCTGTTTTCATCCACCCGCACCACGCCCAGGTTGGGAGCCAAGGTGGTGAAGGGGTAATCCGCCACCTTGGGGCGCGCCGCGGACACCGCGCGGATAAAGGTGGATTTGCCGGCATTGGGCATGCCCAGCAAGCCTACATCCGCCAGCACTTTGAGCTCGAGCCGCAGGTTGCGCCGCTCGCCTTCTTCGCCGGGCGTGCATTGGCGTGGCGCGCGGTTGGTCGAACTTTTGAAATGCAGATTGCCCAGGCCGCCGCGCCCGCCACGGGCGATGAGCGCGCGTTTGCCATCGGCATCCAGATCGGCGATCACTTCGCCGGTGTCGATGTCAGTGAGGGTGGTGCCCACGGGCACCAAGAGGGCCATGTCTTCGCCGCCCTTGCCGTAGCAATCCGAACCGCGGCCATTTTCGCCGCGCTGGGCGCGGAAGATGCGTTTGTAGCGATAGTCGATGAGGGTGTTGAGATTGCGGTCGGCCACCGCAAAGATGCTGCCGCCGCGACCGCCATCGCCGCCATCCGGCCCGCCTTTGGGAATGAATTTTTCCCGCCGGAAGCTGGCCACGCCATTGCCGCCATCGCCGGCAACGACTTCGATTCTGGCTTCGTCAAAAAATTTCATGGCGGCGTGGCTCGATACAAAAAATCATGCTCCCGGGGCAATCACGGGGCGTTGAAAAAACAAAAGCCCTACCGGTTCGATAGGGCTCTTGCGGTAAAGAAATGCAGAAGCTTACGCAGCAGCGGGGACGATCAACACCGTGCGGCGACGTGCTGCGCCCTTCACCACGAATTGCACCGTGCCGGTGACTTTGGCAAACAAGGTGTGATCCTTGCCGATGCCAACATTCTCACCCGGGTGAAACTGCGTGCCGCGCTGACGCACGAGGATGTTGCCCGCCAGCACCAGCTGGCCGCCGTAGCGCTTGACGCCCAGGCGTTTCGATTCCGAGTCGCGGCCGTTGCGTGAGCTGCCGCCTGCTTTTTTGTGTGCCATTTAGTGTGCTCCTTACCGATTAAGCCGCGATGGTGTCGATGCGGATTTCGGTGAAATTCTGACGATGGCCTTGATGCCGCTGATAATGCTTGCGGCGGCGCATCTTGAAAATCTTGACCTTGGCGTGGCGGCCGTGGGCAACCACGGTAGCCTTGACAGTTGCGCCAGAAACCAGGGGCGCGCCGACTTTCACCGACTCGCCTTCGCCGACCATCAACACTTGATCGAGCGTGATTTCCGCGCCCACGTCTGCCGGTATCTGTTCTACTTTCAATTTTTCGCCGGCGACGACACGATACTGCTTGCCGCCGGTTTTTATGACCGCGTACATGGTTAAACTCCAACGGAGGTTTTTCAAAAAGAGCGCGAATTATATAGAAGTCGAGCGCCTCGGTCAAAGGCGATTTTTCACGTGTTTTTAAGCGGTTGTGGGTGCGCGACAGGACAGGCGGCTTGACGGGATGGGGCGGCCCTCCTACCATCGCGCCTTTTCGTCTTTTGACAATGCCCCGTGCTCGATCAGCTCTACGCGCCGATTCATGATGACCTGCAGGCGGTCGACGCCGTCATCCGTGCGCGCCTTGACTCCGATGTGGTGCTGATTCGCCAGGTGGCCGAGTACATCATCCGCAGCGGCGGCAAGCGGCTGCGCCCGGCGCTGGTGCTGCTGTGCGCGCAAGCGCTTAGCTATCAAGGCCGCGCCCACCACGAGCTGGCGGCGGTGGTGGAATTCATCCACACCGCCACCTTGTTGCACGACGACGTGGTTGATGAATCCGCGCTACGCCGCGGCAACAGCACAGCCAATGCGCTGTTTGGCAATGCGGCTGCGGTGCTGGTGGGCGATTTCCTCTACTCCCGCGCCTTTCAGATGATGGTGAGCGTAAATGACATGCGTGTCATGCAGGTGCTCTCCGATGCGACCAACACCATCGCCGAGGGCGAAGTGTTGCAGCTCATGAATTGCCACAACGCGGATGTCGGCATCGAAGATTATCTGCGGGTGATTCGTTTCAAGACCGCCAAGCTTTTTGAAGCGGCATGCCGTCTGGGTGGCATTTTGGGGAAAGCGGCGCCCGATTTGGAAGAGGCCCTGGCCTGTTTCGGCATGCATCTTGGCACGGCCTTTCAGCTGGTTGATGACGTGCTCGATTATTCCGGCGATGAGGCGGCCACCGGCAAGCATCTGGGAGATGACCTGGCTGAAGGCAAGCCCACATTGCCGCTGATCCACGCCATGCAGCATGGCAGCGTCGAACAATCCGCCCGTGTGCGTCGGGCGATTGAAGAGGGCGGTCGCGACGATTTCGAGGGCGTGCTGGATGCCATTCGCGCCACCGGTGCGCTGGCCGCCACGCGCCTTCGCGCCCAACAGGAATCACAGCGCGCGATTGATGCAATTTCCTTGTTACCTGATACGCACGCGCGCCAGATTTTGTTACAATTGGCGCACTTTGCAGTTGCCCGGGAGTTTTAGCATCGGGCAAAGCAAACGATGCAACACCTTGCTGGCTTCACCCGAAGTTGTTCAAGCGAGCGTTGTGGCAGCGTGGCTCAAAAGTTGGTCGATCGGGGTGTAGCTCAGCCTGGTAGAGTACTGCGTTCGGGACGCAGGAGTCGGAGGTTCGAATCCTCTCACCCCGACCATTTTTGATTGCAGCCTTCCTTCTCCCCAAGTTGTGTTCGGCACCCTGCGCGAGCTGGATAATTCCAATTGCCGATCAATTTCCTGTTGCTCCCTTGTTGCATCGGGCGTCTCGTTTTTTCAAACGCTTTGCAGTACTACAAGCAACTGCGGCAACTGCGGTCCCTTCAAGCGCGCCAAGTCTCTGTGTGTGCTGAAGCACCCCGCTCAATCTAACCGTCCTTTGGCACCTCGGCCCCGGGGTTGTGGAAAAACCCATGCGGCATATCCACAAAACTGATCCGACCTCGGAATGATGTCCGGCGCATGGGTTGCCTTCGGGGTCGCCGTGATCTCAATTTCCAGCGAGACCTCGGTGATATGCCTGGCGCCTTCATCGACGGTTGCCCCAATGACTTAAAAACTGTCAGCAATACCGTCCATCGGCGCCAAGCCGCCGGAGGGACTTGAGAGCTGGAGCTTGCCGTCGACGTGCTCGACGCCCCCACGGTCGATTGAGTGTGCGGTGTAAGTACTGCGCCCAGGCGACCCGGGGCCTTCGGCGCCCCGGGTTTCCTCAGTTCGACTAATGCACTACGACATCCGGCTCTGGGGTGGCGTCGGCTCAGGCGTCGGCTCAGGCGTCGGCTCAGGCACCGTCTCAGGCACCGTCTCAGGCACCGTCTCAGGCACCGTCTCAGGCACCGTCTCAGGCACCGTCTCAGGCACCGTCTCAGGCACCGTCTCAGGCACCGTCTCAGGC
>JBEAUN010000204.1:0-6139 GCA_041161415.1 Pseudomonadota bacterium
TGTTGGTTTGGAAGGCGATGCCGTCGATCACCGAGATGATTTCTGCGATGCGCTTGGCGCTCTCGCTGATCGACTTCATGGTGCCCACCACTTCGGCCACCACCTGCCCGCCGCGCACTGCGACATCGGAAGCGCCGATGGCGAGCTTATTGGCCTGCTTGGCGTTGTCGGCGTTTTGTTTCACGGTGCTGGTGAGCTCGTCCATGTTCGAGGCGGTTTGCTCGAGGCTGGCGGCTTGTTCTTCGGTACGGCGGGAAAGATCGGAGTTGCCGGCTGCGATTTCATGGGTGGCGGTGCTGATTGCGCTGGCGGCTTGCTTGATCTGGCCGACGATGTCGGTCAGCCGGGCGACGGTGTCATTGGCGCTGTCTTTGAGCTCGCCAAAGGTGCCGGCGTAATCATTGGTGATGCGATCATCCAATTCGCCGCGTGACAGCGCCCCTTGCACCCGCACAATTTCTTGTAAGCCCGCTTGCGAGGTGTCGAGCAGCTGGTTGATGCCTTCGCCCAACACCCGCACAAAGCCCTGCATGCCAGAAACATTCACGCGCTGGCCAAGATCGCCTTCCGCGGCGGCGTGAATCACCTTTGCCACATCGCTTTCGGTGCGCACTTCCTCGCTGCGATCGCGCCATTGCACCACGGTGCCGAGCCGCTCGCCACCCACTGTCAACACGGGGGACGCCACCCAAGCCAGCGTGCGCCCACCCACCACCACTTCAGCCTGATGCGCGCCGCGCAGGTTTTTCAAAAGCGCGGCATTGCGATCACCCGTGCGGCTGAAAAGATCCATCTGCGTGCCGATCATCGCATGCGCATCGAATTCGCTAATCTCGCGCCGAATGTCGGCTTCAGCGGCGCGGAACAGCGCGTTGGCGGCGCCATTGGCATAAATGATGTTGAGATCATTGTCAGCGATCATCACCGCCGCGCTGACATTATCCAGCGCAATCCGGATGCGCGCGTTTTCACTGGCGACAGCACGCTCCCGCTCTTGAGCAGTGACGATGCCATCGAGCATGTGATTGATACCTTCGCAGAGCTCCCTGATCGGCCCGCTTTTGCCCTCGAGCGGGATGCGTGGGCGCAGATCGCCCGATTGCGCCGCGGCCACCACGCCCTGGGTTTCCGATACAGCCCGTTGCAGCGCTTGGTTGGTGTGAATCTGGGCGGTGATGTCGGTGGCGAATTTGATCACCTTGCAAGGCCGGCCGGCTACATCGAAGACCGGGTTGTAGGTGGCTTCCAGCCAGATCTCCCGCCCGCCGCGGCCGATCCGGCGATACTGTCCGGCATCAAAATCGCCACGCCCGAGTTTTTGCCAGAACTGGCGATACTCCAGGCTGTCGCGATACGTGGGGTCGACGAAAAGGCTGTGATGCTGGCCGCGAATCTCATCGAGCGAATAGCCCACCGTGCGCAGAAAGTTTTCATTCGCGTCCAGAATGCGGCCGTCGAGCGAGAATTCAATGACGGCGAGAGATTTATCCAGCGCGCTGACTTTCGCTTTTTCTTCGGCCGCCTGGATCATTTCAGATTCCAGTGCAGCCACTCGCGAGCGCAGCTGCTCTAAGGCTTCGCCGTGACCCCACTTGCCAAACAAACTACCAAACCACGAATCTCCCAGACGGCTCATTGCGGGCTCCTGTGAGTCGATGCGAATTGGATGATGTCGATGCAGGCGGCCGGCGCAGGGCAGGCCTCGGGCAAAAAAAGATGCCTTTGATCTCGTTATATTTATGAAATCGTCATGCCGCGAGTTTTTTATTGAATTTTGCCGCGCGCTTGCGAAGACCAAAAAGCCGCGTCAGCCACCCAGCGCCAGCGCTTGCAGTTGCCGGATGATCTCGCTGCGGCGCGGGTCGTGAGTGCTCCATTGCTTTTGATAGAGCAAGGAGAGCGCCATGAGTTCGGGGTCGGTCATGATCCCGCGCAAGGCGTCATCCTGGGTGCACTCAATGGGTGCGGGCAGGGTGTCGGTGGCTTTGTCCGGGCGGGCGCCATGGGCCATGAGGACCTTGATGGCTTCAGGATGTTTGCCTTCCACTGCGTAGTGCAGCGGGGTTTTTTGGTGCCGGTTAAGCGCAGTGGCAAAAGCGCCCTTGTCGAGCAGAAAGCGGATGACATCGACATGGCCGCGGGCTGCGGCGTAGTGGATGGGTTTCATGTGGTTGGGGCCCAGGGCATTGATGTGTTCGCCGTGCTGGAGAAGTATTTCACAGGCTTTGACATGGCCGCGTGCGGCTGCCACGTGAATCGCGCGCCGCTCGCCGCTAACACCGATCGCGCTGACGCCGCCTTTTTCGAGCAGCAGGCGCAGGGTCTCGGTATAGCCGCCCATGGCAGCGCCCTCGAGGGGGGTGGCGCCGAGGTTGCTCTTTGCCCGACAGTCAGTACGTGGGTCTTCGATGAGCGCCAAGGTGGCGCCCTCGTTGCCGTAAAAAGCGGCGAAATGCAGCGGGGTGAGTCCATCTTGATCGCGCGCATTGGGGTCGGCGTCGCCGCTCTGCAAAAGGGCGCGGATTTCCTCCGCGCTGGCGTTTTCCACTGCTGAGAAAAGGGCGCGATTCGAGGCAGGCAGGCGATCGCTCTTGGGCTGCGTCGGCAGGCCGCTTGAGACTTCATCCAGCGAAAAGCTAGGTTGGGGGACCAATGAAAACGTTCTGGGTGTCTCATCGCTTGCTTGCGGTGTGACCGGTGCGTGGCTTGAGGCGCTGCTCTCAGTGCGTGCCAGCGGGCGTGGGCCTTGCTCGGTTCGCAGGATCTTCAAGTTATCTCCCCTTCTACGCGAGCGGTGGGCGCATCGCGCTGGTGTTCTATTGACCGCCTCTGTACCTCGTCGATATGTCCGGTTCCGGGCAGTTGCCTAAAGACAAGTGCTGGCGGGCCTGGGGCTGACCAAATGAACCTGCCTGCCCCGACCGGCCCGGAATGTATAATTTCAGCTGACTCACTCTCCGCGCCGCGGATTCCTTCATGCCACTTTACGCCCTGGGCCTTAATCATCACACCGCGCCGCTCGCCATTCGCGAGAAGCTTGCCTTCGCCCAGCATCATCTGGGCACGGCGTTGGGTGATCTGCTGGGCGCCGGGGCGGCCAATGAAGCAGCGATTCTTTCCACTTGCAATCGCACCGAGCTGTATCTTGCTGCGGGCGATAGCCAAGCGGTTGACGCCGCCACCCGCTGGCTGGCAGCGTATCATCAGCTGCCGCTCGCTTCCATCTCGCCGTATCTTTACACCCTGCCCGAGCGCGAGGCGGTGAAGCATATGTTCCGCGTGGCTTCGGGCCTCGATTCCATGGTGCTGGGCGAGCCGCAGATTTTGGGCCAGATGAAAGAAGCCGCCCGTCAGGCAGAATCCGCCGGCGCCTTGGGCTCGATGCTGCATCAGTTGTTCCAGCGCACCTTTGCAGTGGCCAAGGAAGTGCGCTCCACCACCGCGATTGGCGCCAATATCGTGTCTTTGGCCAGCGCCTCCACCCACCTTGCCGAGCGGGTGTTTGGCGATTTGTCGCAACAGCGTGTGCTATTGATTGGCGCAGGCGAGATGATCGAACTTTGCGCGGCGCATTTTGCTGGCTGCCGGCCGCGTGGCATGACGATTGCCAATCGCACCCGCGAGCGCGCGCTGGCGCTGGCGGCGCGTTTCAATGCCCAAACCCTGGGCCTGACGGAATTAGCCGAGGCTTTGGCGCAATTTGATGTGGTGGTGTCCTGTACCGCGAGCCCCGTGCCGATCATCGGGCTGGGGGCGGCCGAGCGCGCAGTGCGGGCCCGGCGGCATCGGCCGATGGTGATGGTCGATCTGGCGGTGCCGCGCGATATCGAGCCTGAGATCGGTGCGCTTGATGATGTCTTTCTCTACACCCTCGATGATCTCGCCAGCGTGGTGGAATCGGGTCTGGAATCGCGCCAGGCCGCGGTCACCGAAGCGCTGGCGATCATCGATCAGGAAGTCGATCATTTCCTGCAGTGGGTGGAATCGCGCGAGGCGGTGCCGGTGATTCGCAGTCTGCGCGATCAGGCTGAGCGGATGCGCCGCCATGAAGTTGAGCGTGCCGCCAAGGCGCTCTCACGCGGCGAAAGCCCGCAGGCGGTGCTCGATCTGCTGTCTCACCGCCTTACCAATAAATTCCTCCACGGCCCCACACGGCTGATTGCAGAATCCGAAGGCAGCGAACGCGGCCGCCTGGCTTCGCTCATCGCCCGCCTGTTTCATTTTCACGGCAACAGCCGCTAGCTGCGGTCGATTGCCGCCTGCCGCCCCTTCTTTGGTCAAACCATGAAACCGAGTCTGTTGCACAAACTGGAACAACTCTCGCGCCGCCAAGCCGAGATCGACACCCTGCTGGCCCGCCCCGATGTCACCGATGACATCGACAACTACCGCAAGCTCACCCGCGAGCATGCGGAAATCTCGCCGGTGGTGGCGCTCTTCAAGGGCTATCTCAAAGCTTGCGAAGAGGTGGAGGCCGCCCACGCCTTGCTGTCAGACCCGGAAATGAAAGAGCTCGCCCAGGCCGAAATCGATGAAGGCCGGCGCGCCATTGCCCAGGCAGAGATTGATCTGCAATGCGCGCTGTTGCCGCGCGACCCCAACGACGAGCGCAATATCTTCATCGAAATCCGCGCCGGCACCGGGGGCGATGAATCGGCGCTGTTTGCAGCCGACCTCTTTCGCATGTATGCCCGCTATGCCGAACGCAATCGCTGGAAGCTTGAAATCGTCTCGGCGAATGAATCCGATCTGGGTGGCTACAAGGAAGTGATCGCCCGCATCGTCGGCCAAGGCGCCTATTCGCGGCTGAAATTCGAATCCGGCGGACACCGGGTGCAGCGCGTGCCGGCCACTGAAACGCAAGGCCGCATCCACACCTCCGCTTGCACCGTGGCGGTGTTGCCCGAGGCGGATGAATTGAGCGATGTGGTGATCAACCCCGCCGAGATTCGCATCGACACCTACCGCGCCAGCGGCGCGGGCGGCCAGCACGTGAATAAAACCGACTCCGCAGTGCGTATTACCCACCTGCCCACCGGCATCGTGGTGGAATGTCAGGATGATCGCTCGCAACATCGCAACAAGGCGCAGGCCATGTCGGTGCTGGCGGCGCGCATCAAGGACGCGCAGCTTCGTGAGCAGCAATCCAAGCTCGCCTCCACCCGCAAATCACTGATCGGCAGCGGCGATCGCTCCGAGCGCATCCGCACTTACAACTTCCCGCAGGGGCGCATCACCGATCACCGCATCAACCTCACGCTCTATAAGATCGAAGCGATTATGGACGGTGATTTGGAAGAGCTTTTCAATACGCTCTCGCAGGAATATCAAACCGAGCAGCTCGCCGCGCTGGCAGAAGAGGGCGCGTAAGTGCAGCTTGGCGAAGCGCTCAAGGCGGCACGCGATCGCATTGGCATGGCCGAGGCGCGGCTTTTGCTGCGCCATGCCACGGGCATCGATCACGTGGCGCAGCAGACCCACCCTGAGCGTCCTTTGGGCGCCGCGCAGCAGGCGGCGTTTTTGGCATTGGTTGAGCGCCGCGCCAGCGGCGAGCCGGTGGCGTATATCCTGGGTCAGCGGGAATTCTACGGTCGCCCATTTCAGGTCAGCTCCGCGGTGCTCATCCCACGGCCGGAAACAGAGCAGCTGGTGGATGTCGCCATCGCTTCGATGGCAGCACGGGATGGCTTGCGGGTGCTGGATTTAGGCACCGGCAGCGGGGTGCTCGCGATCACATTGGCTTTGATGCTGCCGGGTGCTGAGATGGTGGCGGTCGATGCCTCATCGGCAGCGCTTGGCATCGCTCGGGGCAATGCTGAGCGGCTGGGTGCGCGCGTGCGCTGGGTGGAGGGGCATTGGTTTTCCGGGCTTGCTGGCGAGCGCTTTGATCTGATTGTTTCCAACCCGCCTTACATCGCCGCGCGGGACCAGCATCTTCGTGAAGGCGATCTGCGCTTTGAGCCGGCTTCAGCGCTGACTGATGGCAGTGATGATGGGCTTGCCAGCTTGCGCGAGATCATTGGTCAGGCGGGGGCGCATCTTTCGAGCGGCGGCTGGCTTTGGCTTGAACATGGCTTTGACCAAGGCGAGGCGTGTGCGGCTTTGCTCGCTGGCGCGGGGTTTGAAGCGGTGCAGGGCC
>JBEAUN010000206.1:0-6519 GCA_041161415.1 Pseudomonadota bacterium
ACTTCAAATTACATCATGCCGCGCCACCAGCCGACGATGCGGCTCACGGCTTCATCCACCCCAAGATGGGTGGTATCGAGGAGGTGCGCCCCCTCGGATTGCTTCAAAGGCGCCACCGACCGCGTGGCATCGCGCAGGTCGCGCTCGGCCAGCTCCTTTGAAAGGTGCGCGATATTAGCAGGCAAGCCTTTTTCCATCAACTGCTTATAGCGCCGGATTGCGCGGGCTTCAACACTCGCAGTCAAAAAGACCTTGAGTTGCGCCTGCGGGAACACCACCGAGGCCATATCGCGCCCCTCGGCCACCAGGCCCGGCGGCTGGCTGTAGGCGCGCTGGCGATCAAGCAGCGCCTCGCGCACCGCGGGCAACACCGCCACGCGGGAGGCGGCCGCTGAAGCCGCCTCAGAGCGGATGGCGAGGGAGATATCGTCGCCTTGATAGATCACGCGGTCGGCTTCAAAGCGCACCGGCAAGGCACGCGCCAGGGCGGCCAATCGCGGCTCGTCGGCAAGATCAAGGCCCGCTTGCAAGGCCCCATGGGCCACCACGCGATAGAGTGAGCCGCTGTCGAGATAATGAAACCCCAACTGAGCCGCGACACGCGCCGCGACGGTGCCCTTGCCCGAGGCCGAAGGGCCATCGATGGCGATAACGGGAAAAATAGAAGGCTCGCTCATGACCACTCGCAAATCTTGGCAAAAGTCTCGAAATAATCGGGGAAGGTTTTATTCACGCAGGCCGGGTCGTTGATGCGCACCGGCACGCCGCCCAGGGCCACCAGGGAAAAGCACATCGCCATGCGATGGTCGTCATAGGTGTCGATCGCGGCGTGTGGCGTGAGGCTTTGCGGCGGGGTGATGAGGAGCGTGTCGCTGCCCTCCGCCACCACCGCGCCCACCTTGCGCAATTCATTGGCCATGGCGGCGATGCGGTCGGTTTCCTTAACGCGCCAGCTGGCGATGTTTCGCAGGCGACACGGGCCATCGGCAAACAGCGCGGCCACCGCGAGTGTCATTGCGGCATCGGGGATGTGGTTGAGATCGAGATCGAAGGCGCGCAGTGTATGCGCAGGCGCCGCGGCTTCAATCCAGTTGTCCCCCACACGAATCGTGGCGCCCATGGCGCGCAGTGCGTCGGCAAAGCGCACATCGCCTTGAATGCTGGTCGAACCCACGCCCAGCACACGCACCGGGCCGCCGCCAATGGCGCCGGCCGCCAGAAAATACGAGGCCGCAGACGCATCGCCCTCGACAAACACCGTGCCCGGCGAGCGATAGGGCATCGCCGGCACCCGAAAGCGCCGCCAGCCCTCGCGCGAGACTTTCACCCCGAAGCGGGCCATGAGGTTGAGCGTGATGTCGATATAGGGCTTGGAGATGAGCTCGCCGCTCACTTCCAGGGTGATCGGCCGCGGCGCAAGCGGGGCGGCCATCAACAAGGCGGTCAGAAATTGGCTGGAGACATCACCGCGCACCGTGACATGATCGGTTTTGAATCGGCCGGGGAAAATCTCCAGCGGCGGAAAGCCTGGCTCGCCCAGATAGCGCACATCGGCGCCCAGTGCATTCAGGGCTTCGACCAGATCACCGATCGGGCGCTCATGCATGCGCGGCACACCGGAGAGCCGATAATGGCCGCCGGAAAAAGCGAGCAGCGCGGTGAGCGGGCGAAAGGCAGTGCCGGCGTTACCCAAAAAGAGGTCGGCTTCTTTGACCGCAAAGGGCCCGCCCTGGCCTTCGATGGAGAGCTGCTGCGGGGCCGTTTGTGTGATCGGCACGCCCAAGGCCTTCAGCGCATCGAGCATCCGCGCGGTGTCATCGGAACTCAACAGATCATGAATGTGGGTGGTGCCGCGCGACAGCGCCGCCAGCGCCAGCGTGCGGTTGCTGATGCTCTTTGAGCCCGGCAGGCGAATTTCGCCGCGGGCCCTTGCAATCGGGGCAAGATCAAGGTGAGTCATACATTAACCTGCGGCCAGGGTGTCGAGCCAGGCGCTGCGGGCGTCTTTGGCGTGTTGAAAAAGGGCTTCGAGGGCCGTCGCGTCCTGGGCTTCAAGGAGCGAGCGCAGCCGGCTGAGCGCTGCGGAATAGCGGTCCAATTCTTCCAGCAGATTGCCGCGATTGGCGAGCGCGATATCGCGCCACATTTCCGGGTGGCTGCTCGCGATGCGGGTGAAATCGCGAAAGCCGCTGCCGGCATAGCGGAAAAGCTCGCTGGCATTGGCGCGCGAGGCGAATTCATCGACCAGCGCAAAGGCCAAGAGATGCGGCAGGTGGCTCACCGCGGCGAAGGTTTCATCATGCGCTTTGGGGCTCATGGATGAGACATGCGCGCCGCACAGCGCAAAGGCGCGGGTGACGCGCTCGATCGCCTCGGGCGAGGACTCAGGCAGCGGCGTGAGCACCACGCGGCGGCCATCGAAAAGACTCGCGCTGGCGGCTTCAACGCCGCTTTTTTCAGCGCCGGCAATCGGGTGGGCGGGCACCACGCGGGCACGCTGCTCGGGGCTCAAACGCGCTGCAAACACCGCGGCGACATCGGATTTGGTGCTGCCGGCATCGGTTACCACGGTGTGTGGCGGCAAGTGCTGGGCGAGCTCGGTGACCAAGGCATCGGTAGCGCCCACAGGTGCGGCGAGCAGCACGAGATCAGCCCCATCGAGCGCTTGGGCCCAATCGGTGGCGGCTTCATCGATCACGCCCAGGGCGCGGGCGCGCTCAAGGGAGGCGGCGCTTCGGCCCAGGCCGGTCAGCGTTTTGACGGCGCCAGCACGGCGCAGCGCCCGGGCACAGGAGCCGCCGATCAAACCCACGCCGCAGATCACGACCTTTGAAAACGTGCTCATCGCAGGGCCGCTTCCAGGGCTTCCAGAAAGCGTGCGTTTTCGTGCTCGCGGCCGATGCTCACGCGCAGATGGCGCGGCATGCCATAGCCTGCCAGGGGCCGCACGATCACGCCTTGGCGCAGCAGCTTTTGATTGATCTGTGCGGCCTCATCGAGCTCTAAAGTGATGAAGTTGCCATGCGCCGGGATGTGGGCGAGCCCCAGGCGTTTTGCGCCCTCGAGAATCTGCGCCATGCCGGCGCGATTCAATTCATAGCTTTGCGCAAGAAAGGCGCCGTCATCAAGCGCCGCCACTGCGCCGGCGAGTGCCAAGTTGTTGCAATTAAAGGGCTGGCGCACGCGATTCATGAGATCGGCGACTGCTTCATCGGCCAGCGCATAGCCCACGCGCAAGCCGGCCATGCCGAAAATCTTGGAGAAGGTGCGGGTGATCACCAGATTCGGAAATTCGCGCAGCCAGGAGGTGGTGTCGGGCCGCTCGGCCGGGGGGAGGTATTCGTTGTAGGCCTCATCCAGCACCACGATCACATCGCGCGGCACGGCTTTGATGAAATCATGCAGCGCCGCTTTGGGAATCATCGTGCCGGTGGGGTTATTCGGGTTGGCAACCCACACCACGCGGGTATCCGGCGCGATGGCTTCCCGCATGGCCGCCAGATCATGGCCGTAATGCTTGGCCGGCGTGACAATCGCGCGCGCGCCTTGGGTTTGGGTGGCGATGGGGTAGACCGCAAAGGCATATTGCGAAAACACCGCCGAGCAGCCCGGGGCCAGGAACACGCGGGCGAGGATATCGAGCACATCATTCGAGCCATTGCCCAGCACGATGCCCGACACCGGCACGCCGGTGCGCTCAGACAGCGCCGCCTTGAGATCGAAATCATCCGGGTAGCGCTCGATGCTTTGCAGCGCGGCCTCGACCGCCTGCCGGGCGCGCGGGCTCATGCCCAGCGGGTTTTCGTTAGAGGCGAGCTTGACGATACGCTCGACGGGAATGCCCATCTCACGGGCAAGCTGCGAGATGGGCTTGCCCGGGACATAAGGCGAAATGGCGCGGATGTAATCCGGGGCC
This sequence comes from Pseudomonadota bacterium, assembly GCA_041161415.1. GTDB lineage: Bacteria > Pseudomonadota > Gammaproteobacteria > Burkholderiales > Rhodocyclaceae > JBEAUN01. The sequence continues at coordinate 3,917 of JBEAUN010000206.1, forward strand.
AGGCTTTGCAGAGAATCTTTCATGGCGGTGTCTTTGAGTGCTCAGGCCGCTTGGCGAGCGGCGGTCTCCTGCTTAAAGCTTGCGACGATATCGGCAAGTGCGGCGAGGAAAGCCTGGTTTTCTTCGGGCCTGCCGACCGAGACGCGCAGGAAATCATGCAGCTGATACTGGTCGAGCGGGCGGATGATGATACCGCGCTCGATCAGCCGATCAAAGATGTCCTTGGCGCGCGAGGTCTTGAAGGCGATGAAATTGCCATGCGCCGGCAGGGTCTCGAAACCGAGCGCGCGCAGCCCCTCGCCCAGTTGCACAAGGCCCTTGAGATTATGCTCGCGATAGCGCTCGATCGCGGCGGTATCGGCCAGCGAGCTGTGCGCGGCTTCGAGGGCGGCGGTGTTGCAGGGGGTAGGTTTGGCGCACCGATTGATATACCGACGCCATCTTTTCCGGCATCAGCGCATAGCCAATACGATGCCCAGCCAGACCATGAATCTTGGAGAAGGTTTTGGCGATGACCAGATTGGGGTGCTGATCCAGCCAGGGCACATGCGAGAAGCGCTGGTGATCCGGCAGATAATCCCAGTAGGCTTCATCAAGCACCACCACCACATCACGCGGCACGGCATTGAGAAAATCGCACAAGGCCGGGGATTGGATGAAGGTGCCGGTGGGGTTGTTGGGATTGGCCACCCACACCACGCGGGCATCATGCTGACGCACCGCTTCCGCCAGCGCCACCAGGTCGTTGCCATGATCAAGCGCGGGAACTTCGATGATCTTCGCGCCGACATTTTGGCTCGCGTTTTTGTAGGCGAGATAAGCGTATTGCGACATCACCGAGGCGGCGCCTTTTTTTAGGAAAATCTGCGCGGTGAGCGTGAGAATTTCATCCGAGCCATTGCCCAGCACGACGCGCTTTGGGCTCACGCCATGCTGATGGGCAATCGCTTCGCGCAGCGCGAATTCATCCGGATACCGAGCATGGCCTTCCACCCAGGGGTTTTCATTGGAGGCCAGCTTGATGATTTGCGCCTCCGGGATATTGAATTCGCGTGAAATCTCCTGCGTGGAGCGACCGACTTGATAAGGGGTGAGCGCGCGCAAATGCGACGCGATGCGCTCGACGGGGTCTGAGAAAATCGGCCGGTCGAGCGCCGCGCCGTGGTGGGAGTCATCTTCCGATGAAAACCCGGGGCGAAAGCAGGATGAGAGTGATTTGGAAAGCGAGCCTACACCTGAAGCAAACACACTGGACGCTGAGCGGAACATGTTGGGTGCCTGATGGGTGGTGGAAAAATAAGGGTCGCGCTTTGCGCTTGATTAGAATCGGAGCGCTTTATCGGGGTTGTGGGCTATTCGGAAATCCTGGAGTTCTGGAATGTTGGGGCGGCTCTTATGAGCGCCCCCAACGCTGATTAATCCAACGCACAGGGATAAGAGCCCAGCACCTTCAAAAAACTCGCCCGCTGCGACAATTCGCCAAGCGCTGCGACCACCTTGGGCTCGCTGCGGTGGCCTTCGATGTCGATGTAAAACACATATTCCCACAGCCCGGCGCGAGCGGGGCGGGATTCGAGTTTGGTCATGCTCACATGATGCGCCGACAAGGGCTCGAGCAAACCGTACATCGCGCCGGGGCGATTGGGCGTGGCGCAGACCAACGAGGTTTTGTCACGCCCCGAGGGGCCAGCGTCATGATGGCCGATCATCAGGAAGCGGGTGGTGTTATTCGGGTCGTCTTCGATGTGGGCAGCCAGGGTGGCGAGCTGATAGAGCGCGCCGGCTTCAGCACTCGCCACGGCGGCGCTGGTGGCGTCCAGCGACGCCAAGCGCGCGGCTTCGGCGTTGCTTGACACTGCAATGCGCTCGGCCTGCGGCACATTGGCATTGAGCCAGGCATGGCACTGGGCGAGTGATTGGGCGTGGCTATAGACGCGGGTGATGGCCTCGCGCTCTGCGCCCAGCGACAAAAGATTCTGATGCACGCGAAGATTCACTTCACCGCAGATCTGCAGCGAGGCATCGAGCAGCATATCGAGCGTGCGGCCGACGGCGCCTTCGGTGGAGTTTTCCACCGGCACCACGCCATAGTGAGCGCGGCCGGCTTCCACCGCGCGGAAAACTTCATCGATCGACGCCTGCGGCACTGCCGTGGGTGCACTGCCATAGGCCTTGCGGGCAGCGGCCTGCGAGAAGGTGCCTTGCGGTCCGAGATAGGCAATGGTGAGCGGCTGCTCGAGTGAAAGGCACGCCGACATGATCTCGCGGAAAACGGTGGTAAGCGCCGCATCGGGCAAGGGGCCGGGGTTGTGCGCGGCAATGCGGCGAAGCACCTGCGCCTCGCGCTCGGGGCGATAAATGTGGCCTTGCTTGATTTCGCCAATACGCCGGGCCAGCTCAGCGCGGCGGGCAATGCGGTCGATGATTTCAGCATCGAGTTGATCGATGCCGTCGCGCAGCTTTTTTAGTTCGTCACTCATGGCGTGGGGTGGACATTGAGGGATAGGATTGGCACCGCGAGACGGGCGGGGGTGAGGCGCTGCGGGGGTTTGCTGGTGCTGCCAACGAAAACCGAAACCCCCCTCGGTCCCCCCTTGTCAGGG
>JBEAUN010000248.1:0-6584 GCA_041161415.1 Pseudomonadota bacterium
CGAAATAGATCAGGGCTTGCTCATGAAGCCCCATCGCCTGCAAGGTCGTGGCCAGGGCAAAATGCCCCTGAGGATTCAGCGGATGATGCTCGGTGGCGCGCATCAAAAAGGCCAGCGCTGATTCGAGCTTGCCTTGTTGGTTGGCAATGACGCCCATCGAATAAAGCGCGATGAAATTGCCCGGGTCTGCGGCGAGCGCCTCGCTGAAAAGACGGCTTGCTTCGGGCAGATCCCGCGCGTCCTGGGCCTTCAGGGCCTGGAAACACAATGCCGATACGGCGCTCTGGGCGGGATGAGGCGCGGCAGCGCGTGCCGCCAATACCGCCGTCCGGTGGGCTTCTGCGCCGGGTAGCGCGGGCGCAAGCGCGCAGGCCGCCTCCACATCCTGCAAAGCCTCTTGAAAGTTGCCAAGATGAAAATGCACCACCGAGCGTGCCAGCAGCGCCTGCGCAAATTGCGGGTTGATGGCGATGGCGCGATTGATATGACCGAGCGCTGCTTGGTGTTGCCCAGCATTGGCTTCGATGGCCGCCAAAGAATACAGCACGGCACAGTCATCGGGGTTGGTTTTGAGCAAGGCCAGAAAAAGCTTGCGGGCCTCTTCGCTCTCGCCCTTGGCTTGAAGGTCCAGGGCGCGAAGCAATGTGCTGTCGGCTTTTTTGCGGACACCTTTACTGGCGGGAAGCCGTGTTTTGGTGCCGGCCGTCATGGCGAGGCAGGCCGCTGGAAACCGCGGGCGCCGAGCCGGTCTTCAAGCACTGCAGCGTGCCTTGAAAGAGGCTGCGGCGAGGGGACAGATCTAGCGCCAGAGCCGCTACTCGCCAAGGCGCGAGACGCCATGCGGGCAGATAATGCCGCCCGGGGTGGGCATCGATCCAGCTGGCCGTTTTCCACGCGAGCTCCTTCTGGAAGTCGGGGGACTAAGACTGCGCTCTATTGAAGAATGCACTACCTCGGAGCTGAGTATCCCGCGTCATATTCGGTTTGTCAAAATCAATCTTGCGGCGCGGTGGGCGTTATCAGGCGGCCTGCTTGGGCGGTGATAGACGGCCCGGATTCGCGGGCCAATCAACCCTAAAGCGTCGAGCCGGCAAGCAAACCCCGATGAAACCGGGTCTAAACGCTTGATTGGCGAATTCCGTCAATCAGGGCAGAGGGGCGGCAAAATACTGAAGTTGGCTCCTCCCACCGATCATTAGGAGGAAATCATGGCAAGTGTGATCAATACCAACATGGCATCGCTGGTCGCCCAGCGAAATTTGTCGAGCTCTCAATCCGCGCTGGCCACTTCGGTCGCTCGTCTTTCCTCGGGTGTGCGCATCAACTCCGCCCGTGATGACGCTGCGGGTCTGGGTATCTCCCAGGTGCTCACTCAGCAAATCAAGGGGCTGAACACCTCGATCCGAAACGCAGGCGATGCGATTTCCGTGATTCAAACGGCCGAAGGTGCCTCTGCTGAAATCAGCAATATTCTTCAGCGCATGAAGGAGCTGGCCGCGCAGGGGCAGAATGACTCGCTCTCGGAGGCGCAGCAGGGTTCACTTGGTGATGAGATTGATGCCTTGGCATCGGAAATTGATGCCATCACGGCGCGAACCACATTCAACGGACGGAGCTTCATTAATGGTGAGGGCGAAGCGCTGACCTTCCAGACCGGGGCATATGCTGACGATGTTTTTGAAGCTGACTTTAGCGACGGCAACGAAAATGATATTGATTTCGACCTCACTGCGGACACGCTCGGCGTCTCAGAGGGTGACTACAGCACCAGCGGCTTTGCCACGCTGGAAGGCGCGATCGATGAAGCCATCAACACCGTGGCTACGGCGCGCGGCCAGATGGGGGCATGGATGAGTCAGCTTGATTCCGCAATCAATAACATGCAGGCCACATCCGCGAACCTTGCTGCCGCCAATAGCCGCATCCTGGATACTGATTATGCGGCTGAAACCGCGACGCTAACCAAAGGTCAGATCCTGCAACAAGCGGGTGCTGCCATGTTGGCGCAAGCCAACCAGATGCCCAATGTCATTCTCTCGCTCCTGAAGTAAGCGGGCGGTGATGTTTGGGGGGGACGTGCGGTTGCACGTCTCCCTTAATTTGCGCAATGAGGTGTCATCATGAATCCACTCTCAGCTTCGAGTGTTTCTACGAATGTGGTGCAAACTGCAGGCACGCTGCCAGAGCGGCCGGCGGCTCCCGTGGTGGAGGTGCCAGCCGTGGGTGCCGGGGTGAAATCAGGCAACGAAGGTCGTCCCGCGCCTGAGGCCAATCGCGAAATGGTTGAAGTCGCTGCAAAGCAGATCGATTCTTTCGTGAAGAACATGGGCCGCAGCTTGAGTTTTTCCGTCGATGATACGACTGGCCGCAGTGTGGTGCGTGTGGTTGATCCGGAAACCAAGGAAGTGATCCGGCAGTTGCCCCCCGAAGAAACCCTCAAGATCGCCAAGTCGCTGGAATTTGTGAGTAGCGTGCTCGTTCAGCAAAAAGCTTGATAAGCTTGCGCTGTGCAAATTTGAGGTGAATCGCCATGGCCACCAACTCCGTGGGCAGTGGTTCGTCGATTATTGATGTCGAATCCATCGTCTCCTCCTTGATGCAGGTCGAACGCAAGCGTGTGACGCAGTTGGATGTGCAGATCAGGCGTAAGGATGTCGAGATCTCAGCCGTAGCGAACCTGAAATCCAAGGCCTCTGTCCTCGAGGCTGCGCTCAAAAAACTTGAGACGCCCGCCACCGTCGCTGCGCGTAACGTCGCCTCGAGTGATGCTGCTTTGGTCACTGCCGAGGCAACTGCCAGTGCGGCCCTCGGGGATGTTGAGGTCAAGGTGGTCTCAACAGCGCGGGCCACACGGGTAGTGGCGGGCTCGTTTGCGAGTGAGACGGCCTTGGTGGGGCAGGGCACGCTGACCCTTGATGTGGGAAAGTACACCGAGAGCGAGGGGGTGACCACGTTCGCCGCCTCTGCCACGAAGTCGATCACCGTGCCAGCCAATGCCACCCTGAGTGATCTGAAAACGCTCATCAATGATGCCGATGCTGGCATGACGGCCAGCATTGTCAAGACATCTGACACCTACAGTCTGGTCGTCACCGCCAGCGACACCGGGCTTGAGAATGCCATCCGTTTATCGGCCAGTGATGCGCAGAATCTTCCTGGCGGCGGGTCGCCGGATTTTACGTCAATCGCGTACAGCGAAGCTGACGGCGAGGCTTCTGCAGCCACCTTGCTCCAATCAGCGCAAAATGCGGTTGTGTACCTCGACGGCCTGCGCGTGGAGCGCGCGAGCAACACCATAGACGGCGCTGTTGCCGGGCTCACCTTCGTGTTACGCAAACAAACCAGCCTCAACGATGTGAGCGAAGCCACACCGGTATCGATCTCTGTCAGCCGAAAGGACGAACAGATCGGCGAGGTGATGAAGGAAGTAGTGACCGCCTACAACGATCTGCTGAGCACTTACAAGTCGCTTTCGGCTTCGAGTGCGAGTGCGGATAGCCGCGGGGTTCTGAATTCCGACTCCACGATTCGATCGATGATCAGCAGAGTGCGCGAAACCTTGTCTGAGGGCTTGAGTTACTCCGTGTCTGATGGCAATGGAGGGACCACCACAAGCAGTCTGCCGATGTGGAAGCTCGGTCTTGAGTTGCAGCGCGATGGCACCCTCAAACTTAATGAAACCACCCTCGATGCAGCCATCGCGGATGGCACGGCCAGCGTGTTGGAAGACGGGGTCAGCGTGTCGGCTCAGTCCTATCTTGAGGATGTGCTTGCTTATACCGGCCAAATTGCACAACGCACGAGCATTGCTGAGGAGTCGCAAAGGCAGCTTGAGAAAAGAAAGGCTGATCTTGAAGAGCGCCTGAAGATGGTTGAGACCAATTATCGCCAGCGCTATGCGGCGCTTGATGCCATGCTGACCAAGCTCAATGGCGTGAATAACTCCGTGACGCAACTCATGGATCAGCTCAACGCGCAGTACAAGAATTGATAACGGAGGTTCGGTCATGCTGCATCGTGCGCTAAAGTCTTACCAGACTCTGCAGACGGAAACCGATGTGAGAACTGCCAGCCCTGCTGAGTTGATCGTGCTGGTGTATGACCGCGTCCTCGATCATCTGGCTGAAACCCATGCGCTTTTTTCTCGTGGCCACGATGCGGCTGAGCCGATTCAGAAAACATTGGATTTGATCACCGAAGGGCTGATTGCCGCGCTTGACAGGGAGCGCGGTGGCGAGGTGGCTGACAACCTGGGCGCCCTTTACGATTGGGCGGTCAGGGCGCTTTTGCGCGCCCGGTTGCGCAAAGATGCGGCGCTCATTGAAGATGTGCAACGTGTGTTCCTGCCACTGCGTGCGGCATGGGCTGATGCCAGGAATCAGGAAGCCACTATCGTCTGAGGGCTTTTTGACTGGCCCTGATGCGGGAGGCCGCTCATGATACAAATCCCGCCGTCTTTGCCTGAGCCCGGTGCGGCACCCCGCAAGGTCGAGGGTGTCAATGTTCAGGCTGTACCGGCGGTCCTGGCTGACAAGCCAGGGGTGATGCCGGGCGTGGTGCTCAACTTGCCGGCCCCGGTTTTGGAAACCACTTCTGATGCCTTGCGCACCCGTGATTCGACTGCCAAGGCAAGTGCCACCCAGATCGATGGCGAGATCAGTCCGACCGCAGTGCGAGTGGGGCTGCGGCCTGATGTTGAACTCGATGTGCGTCAAGGCCTGACGGCCGCGAATCTGCCCGAGCGCTTGATCAAGCTCCTCATGCAGCTGGAGAAAATCGCAGCCAAGCCGGGTGCCCCTGTGATGTGGCCTCAAGCCGAGCAGCTGACAGCGTCGCGGCCGGAAGTGGCGCTTCTCAATCTGCGCCGGGCCTTGGGCGACTCCATGCTGTTCGAAATAAAGCGACTGCAGAAACAACTTGTGCCCTCTGCCTCGCAGCCATCACCAGGGGGCATCAGCAACGATCTTCCTGCTGAAGTTGGTGCGTCGTCGTCGCTCGGCATATTGGCGGCGCTGACCGAAGACATTGCACAATCCACTGAGCCCGAGACCGGCCTGCCACCGCCCTCATCCCCCACCGCCCAAAAAAATCAGACTCCGAATGCCGATCCAGAGCCGGCCGCCTATAACGCTGCGGCGCTGCAAAAAACACAGACAGAGAACAAACCGGCTGCCGAGAGCAAGGGTGAGGCTGCCACCAGGCAAGCCACCTCAGCGATTGAGCAAGAGTCGGACACTCAGGCAGATTCAATGGCGCCTTCTCCACCGCTGGTATGGGCTCGTCGAGGTGAGACACTGGATACCGATTCGGTGCCGATACGCGATGCGATCCGTTTGTTGTTGCACGGTGAGTTGCGCTGGCAGGGAGAGTTGAGTCCGGGCGTTTTTGCCCGCCTCGATCGCGAGGACATTTGGGAGCAAGATCCGCGATCGCCCGGTGCCTTGGTCAAAGGGACTGGGCTGAATATTGAGATGGATTTGCCCAATCTGGGGCGGGTGCGGGTGCGTGCCATGTTCGTGAACGAGGCCGTACGTGTGACCGTTCTGCCTGCCGAATCGGCGCGCGGTAAGCTAGCGGCGCAATTTGAAATCTTGCGCGAGCGCCTGGCGGCCCGGGGCTTGGAGACAGCGATGGTGAGATTGGCGGAGGCGCGCGATGTCTGATCGCTACAAGACACCGCGCACGCGTGCCGTGGCTTTGCGTTATGAGGCCCATGCCGGTGCGCCGCGCGTGCTCGCCAAGGGCCAAGGCTTCGTTGCCGAACGTCTTTTGGAGCGCGCTGAGGAGCTGGGGGTGCCGTTACGCGCAGAGCCTGAATTGGTCGAGTTGTTGTTGCAGCTTGAATTGAATCAGGTGATACCGCCAACACTTTACGCCGCAGTCGCAGAGGTGCTGGCTTGGGCGTACGACGTTGATCGTCGCAGCACCGACGACTCGGTGCTTGACCGGATGAAGCAGATTACACCTGGAGGTTGATTACTTCGCGGTAGGCTTCCACCAAGCGATTGCGAACTGCGATCATGCCCTGGAAAGCCACATTCGCTTGCTGCATGGAGACCATCACCTCTTCAAGTGACATATTGGAGTCGCCGGTCGAAAAGCTCTGCGCTTTTACCTGGGCCTCGTTCTGGGCTTCGTTGACAGCGCGGATGGCATTTTGCAGCAGATTCTGAAAGTCTTCATTGGAGGTGGTGCCACCCCCTTCTTGCACCTTGTTGCCAGCCGCAAGTCTGGCGAGTTCCTGCATCTTGGCGATGGCGGGATCAAGGCTGCCTGAATGGATGCGATCTGCGCTCATTGTCTCCCCTGCTTGATGTGGATAGACCTACCCTGTTTATAGGCTGGCGCAAATTGATGTGTCAAAAAGTTTTTCAAAGAGGGTTTTTGCAACCCAAAGGGATGCGATAGGCATGCGGGATTGTGACCACCGTCCTCGCCAGGCTTGTGTGCAGGTGCCCCCTTAAACATCGAAGCCTTGTTCTCGATAAGCCTTGATCTTGTAGCGCAAGGCCCGTTCCGAGATGCCCAAAATTTGCACGGCTTTTGTTCGATTGCCCCCCACCTGCTCCAGCACATTGAGAATG
>JBEAUN010000271.1:0-19227 GCA_041161415.1 Pseudomonadota bacterium
GTGTTGAGTTTGCTTCATTCAAGGATGGCAACCCGCCCAGGCCAGCCCGGGCGGGCAGGGTGGTTAGCCGTATACCGGAAAGCGGCTGCAAAGCTCGCGCACCTGGCCGCGCACGCGATCGAGCGTGGCGGCATCTGTGGGGGCCTCGAGCACATCAGCGATGAGATGCGCCACCCGCTCGGCTTCGATCTCGGTGAAGCCGCGTGTGGTCATGGCCGGCGTGCCGATACGAATCCCCGAAGTCACGAAAGGCTTTTGCGGGTCATTCGGGATGGCGTTTTTATTCACCGTGATGTGCGCCTGCCCCAAGGCTGCTTCGGCGTCTTTGCCAGTGATATTCTTGGCGCGCAGGTCGAGCAGAAACACATGGGAATCCGTGCGCCCGGAGACAATCCGCAAACCGCGCTCTTCAGCTAGCACCTTGGTCATCACGCGGGCATTGGCAATCACCTGCTCCTGATAGCGGCGGAATTCCGGTGTCATCGCCTCGCGGAAAGCCACAGCCTTGGCGGCGATTACATGCATCAGCGGGCCGCCTTGTAGGCCGGGGAAGATCGAGGAATTGAGCAGCTTCTCATGCTCGGCGCGGGCAAGAATGATGCCGCCCCGCGGGCCACGCAGAGTCTTGTGGGTGGTGGAGGTCACGAAATCGGCGATACCCACCGGAGAGGGGTATACACCCGCGGCCACCAGGCCGGCATAGTGCGCCATATCAACCAAAAGGTATGCGCCGACCGCATCGGCAATCTCACGAAAGCGCTTCCAGTCGATCACCAGCGAATACGCCGAGGCGCCGGCCACGATCATCTTAGGCTTGTGCTCCTGGGCCAAGCGGGCGACTTCGTCGTAATCGATCGCTTCTGTCTCGGGGTGCAGGCCGTAAGTGATCGCCTTGAAAATCTTGCCGGAAAGATTGACGCTGGCGCCGTGAGTGAGGTGCCCGCCATGCGCGAGAGACATACCCAAAATGGTGTCTCCGGGCTGTAGAGTGGCAAAGTACACGGCCTGATTGGCCTGAGAGCCAGAATGCGGCTGCACATTGACATATTCCGCTCCAAACAAGGCTTTGGCACGATCAATCGCCAGTTGTTCGGCTGTGTCAACATACTCACATCCGCCGTAATAGCGCTTGCCGGGATAGCCTTCTGCGTATTTATTGGTGAGCTGAGAGCCTTGCGCCTCCATCACAGCGGGGCTTGCGTAGTTCTCAGAGGCGATGAGCTCGATGTGCTCTTCCTGACGGCGGGTTTCAGCGACGATGGCAGACCAGAGCTCGGCATCGGTCTTGGCGAGGGTGTCTTGCTTGGAAAACATGGCGGGAACTTTGGATGAGGGTAAAAGAACCAAACTTTAACATGAGCCGACCTCGGTCGGAGGCGTCGATCGTCGGTTAGTTGGATTTGAGCACACGATTTCTTGTCTTGCTACCCTTGTGAGGGGATTTTGCGCTTTAATGCAAGATAAGAGACGAAACGCTAGAGCGCGGGCGCCCCGATTCCTTTAAGTACCCAAGCTCTCGAATAAGCAATTCCCGTTTTGGTTTGAGGTGGGCAATGGTTAAGTTCCGATTGAAGAATCCCGAATCAATAATTCACAAAGTGCGGCAGTCCGGAGCCACGCTCCTGGAGGCGCTTGGGGGGCTGGCGGTTGGCTCGGTGATCACGGCCGGTGTGGTCCAGCAGACCAACACCTACATTGATACGACCAAGGATGCCTACACTGCCGAGCACGCTCGAGCGTTCGCACTGGCGGCGAGGGGTTATGTCAAAGAAAACAAAGCGAGCTTTACCACCAGGGCCACCTCTGTGACGGCCGCAAACCTTCAAAAATATCTTCCAGCGGGGTTTGGCGCCATCTCCTCTAACCCTTACGGGCAAACGCCCGTGTTGGTTGTTAAGAAAAACCCCTCAGGCGAGGTCGAAGGGTTTCTCGTGTATCAGGGCGGCGACGCGATTAAGCCGGGCCGTAGGGAATTTGTGGGCGCGATGACTGGGCTGGGTGGTGGTTATGTGGACAAGCCCAATAAGCCCCGTGGATCGGGATGGGATACTTCGAGTCCGGGGACCTATTTTGGTGGTCCCGCTGGGGTGAATGCTGAAATAGGTCGGATGGTCGTGACTCTCAACCTATTTGAACCGACAGATGTGCTCGACAATCGCTATTTGTGTCGCACGACGGCGGGAACGCGCGCCAGCGCTGACTGTAACAATCTGGGGGTCGATCTTGAGTTTGCCTCCGGCACGGGTATCAGGGGGGCGGGGTTTTTGTATGGGGGTAATAACAGTAATTTTGTACTGAGCGCAACGAGTGTCACCGTGAGCGGTTATAGCGTTTTTCAAGATAACGTGAGACTCATGGGTGATACGTTAAATATCGACGGTACCGTTCGCGCTGCGTCATCTGTTACGGTGATCGGTGCGCTTTCGGCCAGTACGGTGCAACCTATGGCTACCAAGGTTGATGGGTCGGCATGCCTCGGAAATGAGAGAGGGACCATCGCACGCAAATGGGGAGGCTCTGGGGTATTGCTTCTGTGCAAAAAGGTTGGTGACGCATTCATGTGGAGCCCACTATTTACGGCATCAGAGGAAAGGACCGCGATTATTGGTTGTTGGGACGGCAACGATTTCTGTAAAGAGGCGCCAAGGGTTACCTGTTGGGAGCGGGATGGGCGTCCCGATAAAGATCCAAAAAACCCTCAGTGTGACTTTGATTGGAAGAAAATGACTGCTGGGCGGGATCGCGAGGACGGCGATGGCAATCCGTCCTACACCTGGACGGCCGAGATTGGACCGCGAACCTTCTGTGCGATAGGTTTCCATGCGCAAACTGCGCCAAAATATGACCCGGCGGCTTCCATCACAAGCGGCACGACAACTGTATATTCCTACCGAAAAGTTAGCGGCGATGCGCACCACACTTTTTGCAGGGTGTGGCCAAAAACGGAGGGTGGTCTTACGAAATGGTTCATCAAGGTCGGAAGCGCTTACCAAACTCCGATAGCCTGCCATGCAGTCTGCTTGAGTGATGGCGATACGCCAGACTGATAATCGGTTTGCTGAATGGTTATTTCAAAAACGGGATTGGGCTGGGCGCGTGATGTTTTGCAGGCGTGCCCAACCCGGATTGGTGTGATGTGAGCGGCGGGGGCTTATATGTATTCACTTCTGCTGGTCGCCTTTAGCGCTGCGTTCTTTGCGGTGATATCCACACTGAATTCTGAGCGCATGGAAGAGTACGCCAAAACGCAGGCTGAGCAGCGAGCTCTTAGAATGCTCATTGAGCACGATTGCAGGTCGAGGAATGTGGGTACAAATTGTTTGAGCATATACGACCCCGACAACAGCGAGTTCCAATTCAGAAACGGTGGTTCTGGGTCCTACAGGTGTACCTATACCAAAGAAGCCTACGAGAAGAGTGACGCATATGTTTCGGTGCTGGCGAGAAAAACAATGAACTCATATTTGTGCGTGGGTCGGAAGCAAGCGAGTCGATTCGTTCCGGAACCGGGCCAATCTGCTATCGCTTGCGACGAAGCCCCGTCGGGCGATCCGATTTCAACAATCCCGAATCGTGCTGTCGTGATTTGTCAGAAGAACTAGCGGATTAAACGGAATCAAGATGTTGTCGGTCATTTGCAGACCTTACACATAGGCTCACGAATGAAGGGTGCAGATCGAGTTTTGAGCGTCTTGGCATTGAATGTCCACAAATAGCCCCCGCGTGACGGCTCCGCGCTGCTGGCGAGTTGCAGTGCTTCCCCTGCTTGTATGGCGCCCACCACACCAGTGAGAGGGGCAAATACGCCTGTTACCGCACAGCGCAGTTGTTCCCCCTCGTCGCCTTCTGGGAAAAGGCAGTTGTAGCAGCCAATCTCGGGGTTGCGAAAATCAAACACTACGATCTGCCCATCAAAGCGAATGGCGGCACCCGACACCAAGGGTTTGCGAAATCTGACGCAGGCACGATTGACGTCATAGCGAGTCTCGAAGTTGTCGCAGCAATCGAGCACCACATCGGCGTGGGCGACTTCATCTTCAAGCGCTTGCCCCTCAAGACGGACGGGCAGGGGGCGCACGTAGACTTCCGGGTTAATACGCGCAAGGGCTGACTGCGCAGATGCCACTTTGAGCGTGCCGACGGATTCCTGATTGTGAAGGATTTGCCGCTGCAGGTTGGAGAGCTCGACTGTATCCGCATCGGCGATGGTAAGTTGCCCCACCCCCGCCGCGGCGAGGTAAAGCGCGGCAGGCGAGCCCAAGCCGCCCGCGCCGATGATGAGCACCTTGGCGGCGCGGATGCGTTCCTGGCCTTCAATGCCGATTTCCGGCAGCAGGATGTGCCGGCTGTAACGTAATAGTGCTTCGTCTTGCATGTTCTGTGGTCGCGGTCAGGCCGGGCTTGGCGCACAGCGCAAGCGGTCGGGACGTCTTCGGGGGTTATTTGTATTCGCGCAGTTCGGGCGGCGTATCGTCATGGTCACCGTGGAGGTGAGTCTCCCAGGCTTTGACATAAACCTCGTGTGATTGCTTGATGAGTCGCTCGGGGCAGCGCATGTTGTGAAGCTGGGTGTCCTCGCAAAAATACACCAGGGCGCGCATGATTTTGGCGAAGATCGATCCATCGAGGTGGAAGCCCTGTACCGCAAGCGCACTTTCAAGCCCTTGCAATGTGTATTCGGTCAGCGAGTATTCCACAGTGAGACTGCTCTCGCCGGGCCCTGGGCTTACCAGCAAGCCATCGAGACCAGAAAGCAACTTTGCCGCTTTCGTCACCTGCTCAGGCGGGGTGCGATTGAAGCGGATTTCATGTCGCTTGAGTAGATCTGCGGCCGCCTGTTTTGGGCGGGCGCGGGGCCTGACACGATCGCTTGCTACTAGCTGCTTCATGCCTTGCCCCTCTCGCGTTGTGGGTTTAGCTGAACCTGGCCGATTTCCTCGGTGGCGTGCCTACTTGCTCTGCATGATCTGCAGCCCCTTCAGGAGATTGACCGCTTGGGACAGCTGGTAGTCATTTTTGCCGGCGATCTCAAAGGCGGGTTTGCCTTCGTCATCGCTGTTTTCCTGTTTCGGTTTGGCCGGCTCTTTCTTGGAACTGGGAGCAGCCTCTTTCTTAGTAGGTGCGGGCGCGGGCGTCGAATCCTTGTCGTTATTGAGATGGCGCTCAAGATCTGCCTCTCGCATACGCATGCCGACATCGCCATTGGGCGTGTCTTCCACCACGATGTCTGGCACGATGCCCTTGGCCTGAATCGAGCGACCTGACGGGGTGTAATAACGCGCCGTGGTGAGCTTGATGGCGGTGTTGTTGGTGAGCGGCAGGATGGTCTGCACCGAGCCTTTGCCGAAAGTCTGGGTGCCCATTACCACGGCGCGTTTGTGATCTTGCAGCGCGCCTGCGACGATCTCGGAGGCAGACGCCGAGCCACCGTTCACCAGCACCACCATCGGCACCGATTTGACGGCGGCCGGCAAGGTCTTCAGGTAATCATCCTTCGCGCTGCGCAGGTAGTCTTCGCTGGTTGCGTAGTATTTGCGCTTGGCATCTTCTGTACGTCCATCAGTGGACACAACGAGTGCTTTTGGCGGCAAGAAGGCGGCAGATACGCCCACCGCGCCATGGAGCAGGCCGCCCGGGTCATTGCGCAGATCCAGCACTAGGCCCTTGATGGGTCCTTGCTTGTAGAGCTTGTCGAGTGCATTGACTAGATATTGCGTGGTGTTTTCCTGGAACTGTGTGACGCGCACATAAGCGTAACCGGGCTCCACCACCTTGGATTTGACGCTTTGCACCTTAACCACTTCGCGGGTGAGCGTGACCACTAGTGGCTTGGTTTCCCCCTTGCGCACGATGGTGAGCTGGATTTGCGTTTTGGGCTTGCCGCGCATGCGCTTGACGGCGTCATTGAGCGTCAAGCCTTTGACGTTGGTGTCATCGAGTTTGATGATGAGATCCCCCGCCTTGATGCCGGCGCGAAAGGCAGGGGTATCTTCGATTGGCGAGACAACTTTGACGAAACCGTCTTCCATCCCGACTTCAATTCCCAAGCCGCCGAATTCGCCTTGGGTGCCCACTTGCAGGTCTTTGAAGGCTTCCGGATCGAGGTAGCTTGAGTGGGGGTCGAGGTTGGACACCATGCCACTGATGGCGTAATTGATGAGCTTCTTATCTTCGACCGGCTCGACGTAGCCATTTTTGATGGCATTGAAGACATCCGCCAGGGTGCGTAATTCTTCCACTGGCAGGGGCGTGGATTCCTTGCTGGCGATGGCGGAGAAATTCAGGCTGATCAGCACCCCGGTGACCAGACCCAGACCGACCAAGCCCGCCTGCTGAAGTTTTTTACGCATTGCTTCTCCCACCCTGCGCTTGAATGTTTTATTTGAGGCTGACCCACTTCAATGGGTCAACCGGTTGCCCCTGACTTCTGAGCTCAAAGTATAAACCGGATTCATTGTTGCCACCGCTACTGCCTGCGGCAGCGATGTTTTCCCCTGCCGTGACATTTTGCCCGGCGCGGCGCAACAGTGAATCGTTGTAGCCATACACTGTCATGAAGCCGCCGCCAT
Organism: Pseudomonadota bacterium; assembly: GCA_041161415.1. Classification (GTDB taxonomy): domain Bacteria; phylum Pseudomonadota; class Gammaproteobacteria; order Burkholderiales; family Rhodocyclaceae; genus JBEAUN01. Next base: position 6,570 of record JBEAUN010000271.1, read on the forward strand.
GATCGAGGATGATGAGATTGCCAAAGCCGCGTAGCCAATCAGCGAACACCACCCGCCCAGCGGCCACAGCCTTGACTTCGGCACCGGCATTGGCGCGGATGAACAGCCCGCGCCAGCTGGTGCCTTCGGCGCGAGGACTGCCGAAGCGGTTCATGAGCTCGCCCTTGACGGGCAGCTTGAGGCGGCCGCGAAGCTGGGTGAATTCTCCGCCGCCACTGCCCGCTTCCGGTGTGTCTTCGATACGGGCGATTGGGCCGGCGGTCACATTTTGCGCGGGGGCTTTGCTGTCTTTCTTGGGAGGCGGGGGCAGGCGACGTTGCATGGCGAGTTTGGCCAGCCCGTCGATGAGCTTCGACAGGCGCTGCTCATCGCGTTTCAAATTGGCGACTTCGCGGCGCTGCTCGCGAATTCTGTCGCCCAGCTTGGCGACCAGCGTTTGGTGTTTTTTACGTTCAGACGCGAGCTGGTCGAGCTCTTGTTTGCGTGACCTTTCGACCTTGCCCAGCGCGTCGCGTTTCGCGGCAATTTCTTCAGCGAGCTTTTTCTGCTCGGCCAAGTCGCGGGTCAGCTGACCGATGAGATCGGATTCGGCTTGGGTAAGCAGCTTGAGGTAATGCAGGTCGCGGGCGAGCTGATTCGGGTCGGAGCCTGACAGCAGATGCCGCAATCCGCGCGCTTGGCCGCTTAAGTAGTAGCGCCCCAGCATTTGCTCGAGCTGAATTTGCTGGGTTTGGATGCGCTTTTCAAGGGCGGTGTTTTTTGCCGTGAGCCGCGCGAGTTCGCGCTCGAGTCCACCGCGCTCGCTGCCGAGCTCATGCAGGCGACGCGAAGTTTCAGAAATCGAGGCTTCGGTTTCCTCCAGGTCGTCGCTGGCTTCAGCGCGGGATTCCTCGGTGCGCGAGATTTCTTTTTGCAGATCACGGATGCGCGATTGCACTTCCTTGAGGTCGGCTTTTTTATCCTTGATCTCGCCTTTTTCTGACGCCGCAAGCGGGCCGCTGGCAGCCAGCGTGGCTGCCAGGGCGATCACAAAAAATGGCGAAGATGAAAGCTTCAAGCGTTTAGCGAGCCTTGCCTTGGTTGGCCACTGCCTGCATGGCGGCAGCGATTGCCTCCTGGTCACCCAGGTAATAATGCCGGATCGGCTTGAGCTCGTCATCCAGCTCATACACCAAGGGCTGGGCGGTGGGGATGTTGAGATTGACGATCTCTTCATCCGATACGCCGTCGAGGTATTTGATGAGTGCGCGCAGGCTGTTGCCGTGGGCGGCGATGATCACGCTTTTGCCGGCCCTGACCGAGGGGGCGATGGTGTCGTGCCAGAAGGGCAGGAAACGCGCCACGGTGTCCTTCAAGCATTCGGTGCGCGGAAAATCGGCCGCGGCGAGTCCCTGATAGCGCGGGTCGTCAAGGCTGAGGCGCGGGTCGTTGTCAGCGAGCGGCGGGGGCGGGGTGTCGTAGGCACGGCGCCAGATCAGCACTTGCTCATCGCCGTATTGCGCGGCGGTTTCGGCTTTGTTGAGGCCCTGCAGTGCGCCGTAGTGGCGCTCATTGAGCCGCCAGGAGTGCTGTACTGGAATCCACATGCGATCCATCTCTTCCAGCACAGTCCAGAGCGTTTTGATCGCGCGCTTTAAAACCGAGGTGTAGGCCACATCGAAGGCAAACCCTTCGCGCTTCAAAAGCTGCCCGGCAGCGCGGGCTTCTTCAAGGCCTTTTGCGGTGAGGCCCACATCCGTCCAGCCGGTGAAGCGGTTTTCTTGATTCCATTGGGATTCGCCGTGACGGAGCAAAACAATTTTTTTCATGGTGAGATCGGAAGATTTTGGATGATTCGGTGCGAATGATGCGAAAACCCGCGCTTCGCGGTGGCCGGGCATTTTATAATAACCAGCTTTGTTCGTGCCCAGCTTGGGCGCAGTTATTCAACCTTTGGGGCGTGTCGTGGAAGTCACCGTAGAATTCATTCGTCAAAACATCATCTGGGTGGGGCTGGCTTCTGTAAGCGGCACCATGCTGTTGTCATCCATGCTGCGCGCCCGCACGGGGCCCAATGCTGTCTCGCCGCTGTCGGCCACCTTGATGATCAATCGTGAAGATGCCTGGGTGCTGGATGTACGCGACGAGGCCGCGTTTTCCACTGGCCATATTCCCGGCGCGCGCCATGTGCCGGCGGAAAAGCTCTCTGATCGAATCAGCGAATTGGAAAAGTTCAAGAAAAAACCGGCGATCGTCTATTGCGAACGCGGCGCTGCGGTGCGCGCAGCCTGTGATACGCTCAAGCGCGCTGGCTTCGAGAAGGTCTTCAGTCTCGCAGGTGGGTTGTCTGCCTGGGAGGAAGCCAACCAACCCATCACCCGCAAATAAGCGAGCTGTCCATGCCCAAGGTTGTGATGTATTCAACAGCAGTGTGCCCGTATTGCCAGCGTGCCGAGGCCTTGTTGCTGCGTAAGGGCGTCACCGAGATCGAGAAGATCCGCGTTGATCTTGAGCCCGAACGACGCGCGGAGATGATGGCCCGCACCGGCCGGCGCACCGTGCCGCAGATTTTCATCGACGATCGCCACATCGGCGGCTTTGATGATCTGGCCGCGCTCGATCACGCAGGCGGGCTTGATCCGCTATTGAAATCCGCCTGAGTCTTTCAGGCTTCCACGCACTTTATTTTTGAATGGGTCGCCTCCATGTCTTCTAACGCTCCCGATACTGCTGCCCCTGTTTTCTCCATCGAAAAAATTTACGTCAAAGACCTCTCGCTCGAGATTCCGCATGCCCCGCAGGTTTTTCTGAACCGCGAGCAGCCCGAAGTGCAAATCGAGCTGCACACCGCTGCCCGCAGTCTGGATGAAGGGGTGTATGAAGTGAGCGTGAGTGTCACCCTCACGGCCCGCGCTTCGGAGAAAACGCTCTTTTTGGTGGAAGCCAACCAAGCCGGGATTTTCCAGCTGCGCAATGTGGCGGATGAAGAAGTCGATCCGATTTTGTCGATCGCCTGTCCGAACATGCTGTTTCCCTATGTGCGTGAGACGGTGTCGGATGTGGTCAATCGTGCGGGCTTCCCGCCGGTGTATCTGGCGCCGGTGAATTTTGAAGCGATCTACCATCAACGTCGCGCTGAGATGGAGGCGCAAGCAGCCAGCAGCGGTCAGGAAGTGTCCGTTCAGTGAGGCCCAACCAGTGAGCGATCGGCGCTTAAGACTTTGCATGCTGCTCTTGGGCGTGTGCTTCTGCAGCGCCGCCGGGGCGATTGATTACAAGTCGGCCGCCTCTCCGGCGGTGTTGTATGACGGGCCCTCTGATAAATCGCGCCCGATGTATATCCTCGCCCGCGGCACCCCGGTGGAGCTGGTGGTGGCGGTGGAAAAATGGGCCAAGGTGCGCGATCAGGCGGGGGAGATTTTATGGATCGAGCGTCGCCTGCTGTCCGATAAGCGCACTGTCATCGTCACCGTCCCCACTGTGCAGGTGCGCGCCGAAGCCCGCGAATCCGCTTCGGTGGTGTTCGAGGCCGTGAAGGATGTGGTGCTTGAGTGGCAGGAAAGCAGCCCGCCCGGTTGGGTCAAGGTGCGTCATGCAGACGGCCAGGGGGGCTTTGTGCGGATCAATCAGGTGTGGGGCGGATGAGTCAGAGCGGGCAGAGGAAATTAGCAGTCATTGGCGCAGGGGCTTGGGGCACGGCGCTGGCGGTGAGCTTTGCTGCCAGCCACCGCGTGAGCCTCTATTCTCGTGAGCATGATGTGGCTGACGAAATGCGCGCAAAGCGGGAGAGCGCGAGGTACCTGCCCGGTGTGCGGCTGCCTGATTCCCTGGTGATCGAAACCGATTTCGCCCGCACCGTGCGTGATGCCGATCTTGCGTTGGTGGCCACGCCCCTGGCGGGGCTACGCGGCTCGGTGCGTGCCTTGAAAGAACACGCCAAGGCCACGCCGCTGCTTTGGGCCTGCAAGGGGCTTGAGGCGCGCACCAGCTTGTTGCCGCACCAGATCGCCGAACAAGAATTGGCTCCCGGTGTGCCGTGCGCTGCGCTCACTGGACCAAGCTTCGCCGCCGAGGTGGCCCGGGGCTTGCCAGCGGCGGTGACGATAGCTTCGAGCAATATCGCCTTCGCGCAGCAGCTGTGTAGAGATCTTCATCAACCCCGATTGCGGCTCTACGCCAATGATGATGTCATCGGTGCTGAGGTAGGCGGGGCGGTGAAAAATGTCATGGCGATTGCTGCGGGTATTGCCGATGGCATGGGCTTTGGGCTGAATGCGCGTGCTGCGCTGCTTACCCGGGGTCTTGCTGAAATGGCGCGCTTGGGGCTTGCGCTGGGCGGCAAGCGCGATACCTTTCTCGGGTTGGCGGGGATGGGGGATTTGATTCTCACCTGCACCGGGGATTTGTCACGCAATCGCAGCGTGGGCTTGGGGCTTTCGCAAGGCAAGCCGCTTGAAGATATCTTGCGTGATCTGGGCCATGTGGCCGAAGGCGTGAGCACCACCCGTGAAGCCGCGCGGCTGGCCTCGCGTTATGGGGTGGATATGCCAATCACCCAGGCGATGGATGGCATCCTGTTTCACGGCTTGTCGGCACAGGATGCGGTGAATGTGCTGCTGACGCGCGAGCCGACGGTGGAGTAGCCAGCGGGCTTTGGCGGGCAGGCTAGGCGCCGCCGCAAAAGCCCATTTGCCGCCATGCTTCGAACACCATCACTGCCACAGCATTCGATAAATTCATGCTCCGGCAAGATGGCTGCATGGGCAGCCGCAACTGGCACTCGGGCGGTATGTGCGAGAGCACCTCCTCCGGCAGGCCGCGTGTTTCTGGGCCAAAAATGAAGACATCCTGCGGCAGAAATTTCGGCGTGTCGTAGCGCGTGGTGCCGCGTGTGGTGAGGCCGAAAATGCGGCGTATGGAAAGCGCCAGGGCCTCATCGAGCGCTGACCAGTTTTCATGCACCTTCACATCGGCGATTTCGGTGTAATCCATGCCGGCGCGGCGCAGCGCTTTTTCATTCAAGGAAAACCCGAGCGGCTTGATGAGATGCAAGCGGGCGCCGGTGTTGGCGCATAGGCGAATGATGTTGCCGGTGTTGGGCGCGATCTCGGGTTGATAGAGCACCACCTCAACCATTTCGTCGGCTCCCAAAGTTTGGCAGCGTGCGCGCGGCCAAGATATTGGTGACATGGGCCGCGCCGCGGGATTTAAGCGTGCGGGCGAGCTCATCCAGGGTGCTACCGGTGGTCATCACATCATCGACCACCGCCACCTTGCGGCCAGAAAGATCGCGCGTGCCGCGAAAGGCGCCTTTGACATTCTGATAGCGATCGCTGCCGCTTAGCTTGGCTTGCGGCGGGGTGTCGCGGTCTCGCTCTGCGGCATCGAGCATCAGCGGAATGCGCCAATGTGAGGCCAAGCGTCGGGCGATTTCCGCGGATTGATTAAAGCCGCGTTCGATGATCCGCCGCGGATGGAGCGGCATGGGGATGACGCAATCGGCCTCTGGCCGCTCGATGGCGTTGATCATCATGCGGGCAATGAACGCGGCAAGGTGCGGCTGCGCGCGGTATTTCAAGGCCACCACCATCGGCTCCAGTGGAAAGCGGTATTCAAAAGCGGCGAGGGTGGCATCGTAATGCGGTGGGTGATTGAGGCACACGCCGCAGACCTCGCCCAGGGGGGTCGGGATGGCGCACACCGGGCAGCGGCAAAGCGGCAGGGCGGGCATATCGTCAAGGCACCCGCGGCAAAGCAGGCCCTCGCGACTTTTCATGCCGCAGATGTGGCAGTCTTGGCTACGCAGGGCGCGAACCCGGCGAGCGAGGGTGGTCATGCGGCGCAGAGCATTCACGGCCGCGATGGTGCGCGGTTTGGGGGCGTTTGACAATACAATGTCGATTCTCACATGGGGGTGCCCCCTCTTTTTCTGGAGTTTTTTGATGCAGACCATCACAGTCCCCGTTCCTAGCCTGCCCAAAGATACGCCCCGCGCACGTTGGACCACGGATGAGGTGGAGGCGCTGTTCGCGCTGCCTTTCAATGATCTTTTGTTCCGTGCCCACAGTACGCATCGCGCGCATTTCAATCCGAATGCCGTGCAGCGCTCGACCTTGCTGTCGATCAAGACCGGCGGCTGTTCGGAAGACTGCGGCTATTGCTCCCAGGCGGCGCGTTACAGCACGCCGGTGGAGCGCGAAGAAATGCTGAGCCTTGAAGAAGTGCTGGCCGAAGCGCGTGCTGCCAAGGAAAAGGGCGCTTCGCGGTTTTGCATGGGCGCAGCCTGGCGTGGCCCCAAGGAAAAAGATCTCGAGCAGGTCGTGAGCATGGTGCGTGGTGTGAAGGCGCTGGGCCTGGAAGCCTGTGTGACGCTGGGTATGTTGAAGGAGGGCCAGGCCGAGGCGCTCAAGGCCGCCGGGCTGGATTACTACAACCACAACATCGACACCGCGCCCGAGTTCTACGGCGAGGTGATCACCACGCACACCCAGCAAGACCGCTTCGATACCCTGGGCCGCGTGCGCGATGCCGGCATCAATGTCTGCTGCGGCGGCATCATCGGCATGGGTGAATCGCGCCGCGGTCGGGCCTCGTTGATCGCCGAATTGGCGAGCATGACGCCGCAGCCTGAGTCGGTGCCGATCAATAACCTTGTGCGTATCGAAGGCACCCCGATGGCCGATCACGAAGCGCTCGACCCCTTGGAATTCGTGCGCACGATTGCCGCTGCGCGCATTACCATGCCCAAGAGCATGGTGCGCTTGTCAGCGGGTCGTCAGTCGATGTCGGATGAATTGCAGGCGCTGTGTTTCTTTGCTGGCGCCAATTCGGTGTTCTATGGCGAGCGTTTGCTCACCACGGACAACCCGCAAACCGCACGCGATGAAAAATTATTTCAGCGGCTGGGGATCGAGTCGGTTTGATGGAGGTTTTGCGCACGCGGGCCCCGCTTGGGTTTTTCAAGCGCGCAGCGCCCAATTATGACCGCGCCGCGGTGCTGGCGCGTGAAGTGTCAGCGCGGATGGCCGCCCGGCTGGATTACATCAAGCGTGCGCCTTCCGCGATTGTCGATCTGGGCTGTGGCACTTGGGCGGATGAGGCAGCGCTGCGCGCGCGCTATCCCGATGCGAGGTTGCTGGGCGTGGATGCCTCTTGGCCGATGCTCAAGGCCGCTACCCAAGAAGCGGTTGGCTGGCGCGGGTGGTTTAAGCGCGACAAGGGCGCGCCGCGCGTGTGTGCGTTGGCCCAGTGTCTGCCTTTGAAGCCCGCCTCGATCGATATGGTGTGGTCGAATTTTCTGCTGCACCACCTTCCCGAGCCGACCGATGTGTTTCGGGAAGTGCATCGGGTGTTATCGGTCGAGGGGCTTTTCATGTTTTCTTGCCTGGGGCCGGACACCTTGAAAGAACTGCGTGCGGTGGCCCCAGAGCGCGTGCATCCTTTTGTCGACATGCACGATCTGGGCGATGCGCTGGTGGCGGCGGGTTTTGCCGAGCCGGTGATGGATATGGAAACCATCACGCTCACCTACGCAAGCTTTGATCAGCTGGTAGCGGATTTGCGGCACACCGGCAGCTGCAATGCGCTAGAGATGCGTACCCGTGGTTTGTCTGGCAAGAGCCTTTTGGCGAGCCTTGCTGCGGGCTATGAGCGATTTCGGGAGGCAGGCCGCCTGCCGGCGACTTTTGAAATCATCTACGGCCACGCATGGAAGCCGCAGCCCCGGAAAACCGCCGAGGGGCACGCAATCGTGCGCTTTGAACGCCGCTGATTGAGCGCTGATGTGATGAATAATTCGATTTTTGCTCGCGCTTATCATGGCCTGATGTGCTGCGAGGTGGATGAGAAATTGGCGGCAACCGAGGCGCTACATCGCGATTGGTGTTCCGGGCGCTTGGTGGTGTCGCCAGCTGCGGATGCGCTGCCGATCACAGTGCCTGGCCGGCCCACGGCGCCTCTTCTGGTGCCGGCCACCAAGGTGCCGCGTCGCCGCCTTGGCAATCGGCAGGGCCATGCCGCGTTGATTCACTCGATTGCGCATATCGAATTTAATGCCATTAATTTGGCGCTCGATTGCGTTTATCGTTTTCGCGATTTTCCGGCCGACTACTACGGCGGCTGGCTCAAGGTCGCGCAGGAGGAAGCGATGCATTTTTCGCTGCTGCGCGATCATCTGCGAAGCTTGGGGTTTGAGTACGGCGATTTTGTGGCGCACAACGGCCTGTGGGAGATGGCGGTGCGCACTGCACACGATCCGCTCATTCGCATGGCGCTGGTGCCGCGTGTGCTCGAGGCGCGCGGGCTGGATGCCACGCCGGCGATTATGAGCAAACTCCGCGGCTTAGGCGATCATCCCGGCGTCGCGATTCTTGAGATCATCCTGCGTGACGAAGTGGGGCATGTGGCGCTGGGTGATCACTGGTTTCGGACATTGTGTGAAGCGCGCGGGCTTGAACCTGAAGCCACCTTTGCGCAGCTGCTGGCGGCATTTGATGCGCCGCGCATAGTGCCGCCGGTGAATGTGTCCGCGCGCCTTGCGGCGGGGTTCTCGCAGGCTGAGTTGGCACGCCTTACGGCAGAGGGTGTGTCAGTGCGCGGCGAAAGCCACTAGAATACGGCTGCCTAAAATTCCACAGGAGCTACATCATGACCCGAGCCAAACAAACCAAAACACTTTCTTGCCTGCTTGCATCCTTACTCGCGGTCTTGCCTGTCATGGCATCGGCTGCTGAGTTTGAGGATTCCGCCCGTGTGCTGAGCGTGCGCGAAAAAACCGAACGGGTAAATACGCCGCGCGAGGAGTGCACCACTGAAACGGTGACCACTACCAGCAGCGCACCGGCGAGCGGCGAGCGCGACTTGACTGGCGCGGTGATCGGTGGCTTGGCAGGCGCGCTTCTGGGCAGCCAGGTGGGAAAAGGTAATGGCAAAGCAGCAGGCGCTGCGGTGGGCGCTGCCACAGGGGCGATCGTGGGCGATCGCGTCTCGAACAGTGGCTCGAGCGGCGCATCCAGCTCGCCCCAGACGATTCAGCGTTGCCGCACGATTGATTCCTGGCAGACTCGCTCCCTGGGCTATGAAGTGACCTACGAATACCATGGCCGCACTTACACCGAAACCTTGCCCTTCGCGCCGGGTAACAGATTGCGTTTGCATGTGCAGGTGAGCCCCCAGCGCTAAAAATGGGGCGCGTCACCCGTCTGGAGTGTGGCGCGCCCACTTCCTTTTGCGCGCAGCCCATGGCGCTTCCAAAACCACCTCGCCTCTGTCTTCTCGGTGAGGAGGCTTCAAGGGGCGAGGTCTTGGTTTGAGGCAAGATCTCGCCTTCTGCCCGGGCGGGTGTTCCGTCAGAGCGCCCCGTAAGAGTGCAGCCCTGACAAAAACATATTCACGCCCAAAAAGGCGAAGGTCGTTACACCCAGCCCCATCACTGCCCACCACGCCAGGAGCGGCCCGCGCAGGCCTTTTGTGAGCCGCATATGCAGCCACGCGCCGTAATTCAACCAGACGATCAGCGCCCAGGTTTCTTTCGGATCCCACTGCCAGTAGGTGCCCCAGGCTTCGGCCGCCCATAGCGCGCCCAGGATGGTGGCGAGCGTAAAGAAGGCAAAGCCAATCGCGATGGCGCGATACATCACATCATCCAGTACCGTAAGCGAGGGCAGGCGGCTTGCCAGTACGCCGCGTGCGGCCAGAAGATAAGCCACGCCGACCATGGCGGCAATTGCGAAGGCGCCATAGCCCACGAAATTGGCGGGCACGTGAATCTTCATCCAGTAAGACTGTAGCGCCGGGATGAGCGGCTGGATTTCATGTGCGCCACGCGTGAAGGCATACCACAGCAAAAAGCCCGTGGCAGCCGACACCACCAGCATCACGAAGGCGCCCATCTGACGCGTGCGATAAACGCCTTCGTAGTAGAGATAAATAAGGCTGGTGATGAGGCAGAACAGCACAAAGACTTCATACAGATTGCTCACCGGGATGTGCCCGACATCGGCGCCGATGAGATAAGACTCATGCCAGCGCACCATCATGCCCGCCCAGCCCATGGCAATGGCGCACCAGGTGAGCGCGGTGCCGCTCCCAGCGGCGAATTCGCTTTTACGAAGCAGCCCGAGCCAATACGCCCCATTGGCAAAAAAGAACAACATGCACATCCAGCCGATCAGCGTTTGGCTTGAGAAAATGTATTTCAGCAGGAAGACTTTTTCGGCCCGCGCCAAATCGCCTTCATACAAGCCAATGCCCGCCAGGGATAGCAACAACACGGCTGCCGCCAGCTTTTGGAATGGCTTCCACCACCACCCAAGCCAGGCGAAGGCGGGCACGCTCGAAAGCAGGATGGCCTCTTCGAAAATATCCATGTGGTGGTCATATCTGACCCAGGCAAAGACGCCGAGCGCAAGGAGCCCCGCGCCATAGAGCCAGTCCATTGTGCGCAGGGTGTGGAGGAAGCGTTTCATAGCAACCCTTTCAGGGCATCACGGTGCAAAACAAAAGCGTTTTCAAAATCGAGCGTCTTGCGGTTGGCTGACATGGCAAAGAGCACGTCGCCTGAATCCTTGATCAGCACAAAGGCCCGCCGCTCGCGAACAAAAAGCATGAAATACACACCGGCCACCAATAGCAGCGAGCCCAAAAAGACCCAAGCCTGCCCGGGCGAACGGGTAATCTGGAAGACGCTGGCGCGTACTTCCTCAAAGCCGGTGAGTTGCAGATAAGCCGGCGCGCCGTAGTGGAAGATGTCGCTCATGGCCCACAGCGCGTCCCGCACATACTGGGCGCGGGGCTCGGTGAATTCGAGTCGGGGTTGGGCGGCTTTTTCACGCACCCACTGTAAGGCCTCCCAAGCGCAGCCATTCAGGATTTTCACGAAGACATCGGCGGCTTTTTCCCGCTCATCGGCGGGGACATTTTTTTCAATGAAGCCGCCCACGGCGGTAAAGCCGTCTTTGGCAAACAGCGAGAGCGTACGCTCTGCGGTGTCGATGAGGCCGGTGAGCATCGGGTCGGTGGCAGTGGCTTTGGGCAAGCTGCTCTTTGCAAAGCGGCGGGCGATCTCGTGGCGCGCGGATTCATTCAACAAGGTGTTGCGCAAGGCGAAAAAGCTTTCGATGCGGCCGTCTTCATCGACCGGCATTCGGAGGTACCGGAAGTTTTCATTGGGCGAGGTGCGCATTCCTGAGAGCATGAAGGCGCGACCTTCCTGCGTGATCGGCAGCATGTAGTTTTGGTATTCGCGCGCCTGACCAGCGGCGTCGCGCAGCTTGAATTGAAAATTCGGCCCGACATTGACGAATTTCTTTCCGTCGTCATGGCGTGCCGCGCTGCCCATGCGCGATTGCAGCGTGCTGAAAATCGTTTGCGAGGTGGATTGCGTGTCCGCCATGTTTTCGATATTGAAGCTGCGGAAGCTCGTGATCTCGAGCGTCTGGTCGCCAAAGGGCTGCTGCGTGCCCACAGTGGCCGATAACGCTTTTACCGGGGTGGCTTGGGTGTTGGCATCAAGACGGTGTGGCAGGAGCTCGAGCGAAGAGCCACCATCATCGAAGCTCGATTGATAAATCGTGAGCCCCTTAAATGTCAGAGGGTGATTCACTTCGATGGTGTGGCGCTCGCTCTGCCCGCTGGCGCGGTCGGTGATGATGACCTCGCTGGCAAAGCGTTTGGGGGCACCCGTGGTGTAGTGCTCGATGGAAAATTTCTCGAGCGCCAATTCAAAGGGCAAATCCTGCACCAGGACCCCGTCATCAACATTGAGCGTGGCAAGACTGGAACGCTCACCCTCGGGCACGAAAAGATTGCCGCGGAAGCTCAAAGTGCCTTCGCTTAAACGCGCCTGCGCCGGAATGGCTTCGCGCAGCTGCGCGAAGGTGGTGGGGTGTTTGTCTTCAAGGGCGAGGAGAAGCCGCAGCGGCAGATTGCCGTCCAGTAGCCCGCCGACCAGGATCACCACGATGCCGCCATGGGCCAGCAGATAGCCCAGGCGATTGGCCGAGCCCGCCTTGGCGGCGAGAAGGCGCGCGCCGTCTCGCTTATCTTCCTTGACCCGGAAGCCTTGTGAGGTGAGATACGCGCTGGCGGCAGCGGCCAGCGTGGCGGGGGGCTGTGCGCTGAGGAAGTTTTCCTTGTGAGCGAATTGTCTAAGAGAAGCCTCACGCGCATGGGTGCGGAAGCTTTTCATCTCGCGCAGCATTTGCGGGCTTTGCCGGATGATGCAAAGCGTCGTGGAAGCAAGCAGAAACACCAGGATAGCCAAAAACCAGCTGGCGTTATAGACGCCATACAACCCCAGCGATTCAAACAGCGGAAACCAGAAAGGGCCGAACTGGTTGAGATAGTTGTTGAAAGGCTCGTGCTGCTTGACCACGGTGCCGATGATGCTGGCAATGGACAGCACGGTCAGCAGGCTGACCGCAAAACGCATCGAGCTTAAAAGCTCGTACCAGGCGCGAAGGGTGGAGTTGGGCATGAGTTCAGGCAACAAAAAGGGGCGACCTTGGCCGCCCCTTGGAAGCTCTCGTCGGGGCGGCGCTTAACGCAGACCGGCGATGTAGTCGGACACGGCCTTGATATCGGCGTCGGTCATCTTGGTGGCGACCATGCGCATCATCTTGTTGGCATCATTGGCGCGCTCGCCAGCACGGAAGGCCTTGAGCTGCGCTTCGGTATATTC
>JBEAUN010000275.1:0-3470 GCA_041161415.1 Pseudomonadota bacterium
GGCTATCAACTGCCGCAGATGAGCGCTGAATTACAAAGCCAATTTAATGCCCGCATGGCCATGCCTGCCGCGCTCAATCAAAGCCCGGCCGGCAAGATCGTGTGTTTCGACATCACCCCGCTGTCGATTTCCGCCACGCAAATTCGCGCGCTGGTTTCCGCGCGCCGCTCGGTGCGTTATCTCTGCCCGGATACAGTGGTCGATTACATCGACACCCACCAACTTTATCGCTGAATTGCGAAGACCCCTTATGGATATTGAAACCTTACAAAAAACCGTGGTCGATGCGCTGGAAGACATCAAGGCCCGTGACATTGAAATTATCGACACCGCCAAGCTCACCTCGATGTTCGAGCGCATGGTGATCGCCAGCGCCGACTCCACCCGGCAGACGCGTGCGCTTGCCAATAACGTGCTGGAAAAGGTCAAGGAAGCCGGCGGCAGCGTGCTCTCCATCGAAGGCCAGGACAGCGGCGAATGGGTGCTGGTCGATCTGGGCAGCATGGTGGTGCACATCATGCAGCCCGCGGTGCGCAGCTATTACAACCTCGAAGAGCTCTGGCAAGCCACCCCGGCCGCGCGCAAGGCTGCCAGCGCCGCTGCTGGCAGTCCGCGCAGCCGCGGATGAAGCTCGTCATCATCGCTGTCGGCACACGCATGCCGGCCTGGGCGGATGCCGCCTTTGCCGAATTCGCTGGCCGCATGCCGCGTGAGGCGGCTTTATCGCTCATCGAGATCAAGGCCGAGCCGCGCAGCAGCGGCAAACCCGCCGCCACCTTGATGGCGCAGGAAGCCGTGCGCATTGAAGCGGCCATTCCGCCGCGTGCGCGTATCGTGGTGCTCGATGAGCGCGGCGATGATCTTTCCACCCGGGCGCTATCGCAGCGCATGAGCCGCTGGCGCGAAGATGGCGGCGATGTGGTGTTTCTCATCGGCGGCCCCGATGGCCTGGATGCCACGCTCAAACAACGCGCCGCCGAGGCCATTCGCCTCTCGAGCCTGACCCTGCCCCATGCCTTTGCCCGCGTATTACTCGCAGAACAGCTTTATCGCGCGTGGAGTGTGCTGCACAATCACCCCTATCATCGTGACTGAATCGAGGGTGGCGCCATGAGTCTTTTTTCTCCCCGCATTTATCTCGCTTCCAACAGCCCGCGCCGACGCGAGCTCTTGCATCAGATTCAGGTGAATTTCGAGCTGTTGCTGTTTCGCGGCCAACCGCGTGAAGACCCGGATGTGATGGAAGATGTGCTGCTGGGCGAAGAGGCGGTGCCCTATGTGCAGCGCATCGCCTATGAAAAGGCGATGGCAGGTATCAAGCGTATCGGCATCCGACGCTTGTTTCCGCTGCCGGTGATGGCGGCCGACACCACCATCGAGCTTGATGGCGAGATCATCGGCAAGCCCGAAGATGCCGCCGATGCCGAGCGCATCCTGCATCAGCTCTCCGGGCGCACCCACCGGGTGCTGACCGCCGTGGTGATCGCCACCGACACCCGTCTGGAACACGCCCTGTCGGTCAGCGAAGTGCGTTTCCGCGCGCTGGAAGATGGCGAAATCCGCCGCTATGTGGCCTCGGGCGAGCCGATGGATAAAGCCGGCGCCTATGGCATTCAAGGCCGCGCCGGCATGTTCATCGAAGCCATCCACGGCTCTTACACCGGCATCATGGGCCTGCCGCTTTGCGAAACCTCGATGCTGCTGCGCCGCTTTGGCTACCCGATATGAGCGAAGAGTTTCTAGTTAATTTCACGCCGCAGGAAACCCGTGTGGCGCTGATGCAGCAAGGCGTGGTGCAAGAGCTGCATATCGAGCGCAGCGCCAATCGCGGCATTGTCGGCAATGTGTATCTGGGCCGGGTGGTGCGCGTGCTGCCCGGCATGCAATCGGCCTTCATTGAAATCGGGCTCGCCCGCACCGCCTTTTTGCATGTGGCCGATATCCGCGAAGAGCGCGCCGGCAATGAGCCCGGCCGGCCGATCGAGCGCATTCTTCATGAAGGCCAGAGCATCATGGTGCAGGCGCTCAAAGACCCGATCGGCACCAAGGGCGCGCGGCTCTCGACCCAGATCAGCATCGCCGGGCGGCTGTTGGTGTATCTGCCGCGCGAAAAACACATCGGCATTTCCCAGCGCATTGAAGACGAAGCCGAGCGGGAAGCCTTGCGCGAGCGGCTGGCCGGGCTGATCCCACCGGAAGAACCCGGCGGCTTTATCGTGCGCACCATGGCCGGCGCCGCCTGCAATGAAGAGCTCACCGCCGACATCGCCTATTTGCGCAAGATCTGGCAGGATTTAAGCGCCGCAGCCAAAACCGCGCAGGCGCCCTCGTTGCTCTATGAAGACCTGCGCTTAGGGCACCGCGTGCTGCGCGATCTGGTGACGCGGGACACCACCCGCATCGTCATCGACTCACGGGAAAATTTCCAAAAGCTGGAGCCCTTCGCCAAGACTTACATGCCGCAGATCACGCCGTTGCTCGAGCACTACACCGGCGAGCGCCCACTGTTCGATCTTTACAACGTGGAAGAGGAAATCGAGCGCGCACTCTCCCGCCGGGTCGATCTGAAATCCGGTGGCTATCTCATCATCGACCAGACCGAAGCGCTCACCACCATCGATGTGAACACCGGCGCCTTCGTCGGCCTGCGCAATTTTGATGAGACGGTGTTCAAAACCAATCTTGAAGCCGCGCACGCCATTGCCCGGCAGCTGCGGCTACGCAATCTGGGCGGCATCATCATCGTCGATTTCATCGACATGGATAACCTCGAACATCGCCAGGCGGTGCTCGAAGAATTCAATAAAGCCCTGGCCCGCGATCACACCCGCTTGTCGGTGAGCGGCTTCACCAGCCTCGGGCTGGTGGAGATGACCCGAAAGCGCACGCGGGAATCCTTGGCGCATATTTTGTGCGAGCCCTGCCCCACCTGTGCAGGCCGCGGCGAAGTGAAAACCGCCCGCACCGTGTGTTATGAAGTGCTGCGCGAACTCTTGCGCGAGGCGCGGCAATTCAATGCCCGCGAATTTCGCATTCTGGCCGCGCCTTTGGTGATCGATTTATTCCTCGATGAAGAATCCCAATCGCTCGCCATGCTGTCCGATTTCATCGGCAAACCCATCTCGCTTCACGCCGAAACCAGCTACACCCAGGAACAATTCGATATCGTGCTGCTATGACCTCGTATTTCAAACACCATGTTTTTTTCTGTTGCAACCAACGCGAAGCCGGCGCGGCCTGCTGCAATGACCACGGCGCATCTGAGCTGCGCGCCTATGCCAAAGACCGCATCAAGGCCTTGAAACTCGACGGCCCGGGCAAGGTGCGAATCAACCAGGCGGGGTGTCTCGATCGCTGCGACCAAGGGCCGGTGATGGTGGTCTATCCCGAGGCGGTTTGGTACACCTACGTCGATCGCGAGGATGTGGATGAAATCATCGCGGAGCATCTCAAGGAAGGCCGCATCGTCG
>JBEAUN010000235.1:0-7675 GCA_041161415.1 Pseudomonadota bacterium
GCAGTGGGCAGCGGTCTGCCGCTCTCCCCCCGCGCTGGCCTGGATGCCCCCGCTTCCTCTCGCGGTCTTGGCGCTGACACCGCCCCCGCAGACTCCCAAGGCAGCCGCCTCATCGTCGGCCCGGAAGTCAAACTCAAAGGCGCTGAAATTTCCGATTGCGACACCCTGGTCGTGGAAGGCCGCGTGGAAGCCACGCTGGATAGCCGCCTGATCCAGATCTCCGAGCGCGGCTCTTTCGCCGGCAAGGTGAGCATCGATGTCGCTGAAATCCGTGGCCGCTTCGAAGGCGAGCTCACGGCCCGCAAGCAGCTGGTGATCCACTCCGGTGGGCGCGTGAGCGGCATCATCCGCTACGGCAAGATCGTCATCGAAGAAGGCGGTGAAGTCACGGGCGATGTGCGCTCCATCCTCGCTGAAGCCCGCGGCAGCGCGTCCTCCAGCGATCTGGTGGATCTGGCGAGCGTATCCAAAGCGGCTGTGGTTGGCTAACCGCCTTCGCCTCGCAGATCGCACCCAACGCCGCCCGGCACTCGCCGTGCGGCGTTTTTCATGGCCCCACCCGCGCCGTGAAAATTCCCTCCATACAAACGCCGCTTAGGGTTGGTGAGCCTACTCGATGACGTTAAAATCGAGCGCATCGCGCCTTCGCGTACGCCCTCTCCAAAAGACCTTTCGCACGCCCCCTCATCATGAAAACTCAGGAAATCCTGCTCATCGGCGGCACCGGCTTTGTGGGCCGCCATGTGGCACAGCTTTTATCTTCACGCGGCCTCTGTGTCACGGTGCCCACCCGGCGCCGCGCCCGGGCAGCACATCTGCTGTTGCTGCCCACCGTCGAGGTGGTCGAAGCCGATGTACACGACACCGCCACACTGGCCCAACTCATGCGCGGCAAGGATGCGGTCATCAATCTGGTCGGTGTGTTGCACTCCCGCCCCGGCAAGCCCTACGGTGCCGATTTTGCCCGCGCCCATGTCGAGCTGCCGGGCAAGATCGTCACCGCCTGCCACATGTCCGGCGTGCGCCGCTTGATTCATGTGAGCGCCCTTAAAGCCAGCAAGGACGCGCCCTCGGAATACCTGCGCTCCAAAGCCGATGGGGAAGCCGCCGTGCGGCGCTTGAATGGCGATTGGACCCTTCTTCAACCCTCGGTGATTTTCGGTGAGGGTGATGCCTTCCTCAATCTTTTCGCCGGGCTGCAAAAGATGTTTCCCATCCTGCCGCTGGCCGGGGCCAATGCCCGCTTTCAGCCAGTGTTCGTAGGGGATGTGGCACGCATCATCGCCGATGCCCTGGATGATGAAGCCAGCTTCAAGCAAACCTTCGAAGTCTGCGGCCCGCGGGTTTATACCTTGCGCCGGCTGGTGGAATATGTGGGCGAGCTCACCGGCCATCATCGCGCCATCGTTCCCCTGCCGCCGCTTTTTGCCTGGATGCAGGCCTTTGCGCTCGAGCATCTTCCCGGCCGGCTCATGTCGCGTGACAACCTGGCCTCGATGCAGGTGGACAATGTAAGTTTCGGCATGCCCCAGCCCCGCATTCACGGCATCGAGCAAGAGCCCACTGCGCTTGAATCGGTGGCCCCCACCTATCTTGCCCACGCCACGCCACGCAGCCGCTTTGGCAGCTTCCGCGCTCACGCCCGACGCTAGCGCCATGCAGATCTTCGAAGTCGGCGGCGCCGTGCGTGATGCCCTGCTTGGCCGGGCGGTGAGCGATCGCGATTGGGTGGTGGTCGGCGCCACACCCGAGGACATGATCAGGCAAGGCTTCAAGCCCGTGGGCCGGGATTTCCCGGTGTTTCTGCACCCCACCACCCACGAGGAATACGCGCTGGCCCGCACCGAGCGCAAGACCGCGCCCGGCTACACCGGCTTTCAGTTTCACGCGAGCCCCGAGGTGACGCTGGAAGAAGATCTCGCCCGACGCGATCTCACCATCAACGCCATGGCGCGCAGCGCGGATGGCACCCTGATCGATCCCTTCGGTGGCGCGAAAGATCTCGGTGCGCGACTGCTGCGCCATGTCGGCCCGGCTTTTGTCGAAGACCCGGTTCGCATCCTGCGCATCGCGCGCTTTGCAGCGCGTTTCGATGGTTTCACCGTCGCCCCTGACACCCTGACCCTGATGCGCGAGATGGTGAGCTGCGGCGAAGTCGATGCCTTGGTGCCTGAGAGGGTGTGGCAAGAGCTCGCCCGCGGGCTGATGGAATCGCGCCCCTCGCGCATGATCGAGGTGCTGCGCGAATGCGGGGCGCTTAAAAAAATCCTGCCGGAGCTCGATGCGCTATTCGGCGTGCCGCAGCCACTAAAACACCACCCGGAGGGAGACACCGGCGTGCATATGCTGCTGGTGATCGATGCCGCCGCGCGCGGGGCATTTTCGCTGCCCGTGCGCTGGGCAGCCCTGATGCACGACCTTGGCAAAGGGCTGACCCCGGCGGATCTGCTCCCCCGGCATCACGGCCATGAACAGCGCGGCGTGCCGCTTGTCAAAAAAGTCTGCGAGCGCATCAAGGTGCCGGCCGAGTGCCGTGATTTGGCCCTCTTGGCCGCACGCGAACATGGTGATCTCCACCGCGGCTTAGAGCTGCGCGCCGACACCATCGTAAGAATGCTGGAGCGCACCGACGCGCTGCGACGGCCGCAGCGCTTCATCGATCTGCTGAACGCCTGTGAATGCGATTCGCGCGGGCGCACCGGTCGTGAACAGGACCCGTGGCCACCTCGCTCGATGTGGGAAGCCGCACTGGCCGCCGCCTCGGGGGTCGATGCCGGCGCGATTGCCAAAGCCTGCGACAACCCCGCCCAGATCGGCGAACGGGTGCACAAGGCCCGCGTGGCCGCCGTCAAGGCGTTGCGCTCAGAAGAGCCGGAGCAGTAAATACGCCAGCAGCGAGAGGATCAACGTGGAGGTGAAAGGAAAGCTGTAACGTCGCCCGCGAATCCTGACCACCACATCACCGGGCAATGCGCCCAGGCGCAGACGAGACGATAAGTGCGGCGCCACAACGCCGCACACCAGTACTACCAGCAACACCGACAGCAGCCACTTGCCCATTGAACACCAGCCTCAAAAGCCGTGCGGCCCGTTGAAATCCAGCAGCGCATTCCAAAATTCGCGATGCGATTCGGCGCGGCTGTAGAGCCCCTGCGACTCCGCGCTCGTGGGCTGTGATACGAAATGAAACACCAGCCGCTTGGAAGCAGCCCCAGGAGCGGGCGGCGTGATTTCCCCCAGCACCACGCGCAGATCACGCGGCAAAAACTTGGGTGCAAATGCAAAGGCACGCGACAAAGTGGCGGGATTAGGGCCAAACAAAGGCCCGGACACATGAATATTCAAGCGTCCGCGAGTAATGAAAGGCATCTCCTCGCCCAACACCGCATCCGGTGTAAGCCACGCCTGCAAGGTGCCATGCTCCGCACCCAGCGCCCGCATCCCCTCGGGCATTTGCGTGTTGGCCGAAGCGAAGGTGAGATGCGCGCTTTTGCAGTTGGCGCCCACCAAATCTTCGAGCACGCCCTCAAGCCATTCACCATCGGGCAAATTCCTGAGCCCCGCCCAACTGCGCTTTTCAACCCGGGCCGCGCAGAGTGTCTCCACTAGACGCTGCTCGATCGGGCACTGATTGACTGAGGATGACAACACGGACAACAAGCTCGCCGCATCGATGTCTTCATCCCGGGCGCGCATCCGCCAATGCAATGCCTCATAACGCAGGCCCGCAATCCAGGCCTCGGCATGGCAGAGCAACTCGGATTTCTCCTGCACCGCCCCACTCACCCGCTTGGCGGGCGGATCCACGAGGCTCACATGCACATCACTCGGCCAGCTGGCATGGGCGGATCGTGGCACCGTCGAGGGTAAGAGATTGACTGGAGCGAAAGATACCGAAGTCAGCAGATCCAGCATGGACTTCGCGGTATGCGGCGGGTTGATCTCCCACGGCGCCACCATAAAGTCCTCGGGCGGGCCGGACCAGGTCAGGACTGTGGGCATATTTTCGGGGTCGTAGAACTTGTCCAGATTGGCATCCCAGCTGATGCTCATCTTGCCAGCGAGAGTATCCATGGGATTAAGGCCGGGGGAGAGGGTGGGGTATTCGATCAAAAAGGCGCCCGTCTCGCCCCAGCGCGCGTCACTCACCCAAAGCTCGCCATTGCCCCGCAGCGCCGCCCAAAACCGCAAGCCTTCAACATCGGCCGGAAACGGGTGGTCCCCCGATGGATGCGCGACCATATCGTTGCCGAACAAGGCCTGCAGCAAGCGCACCACCAAGACGCGATTAAGCCAGGGCATATTCGAGTGCTTGCTTGATCGGGCAATCGCGTCATTGATCTGCGCCTCGCGGTGCTCTGGGTGAAGCCCCGCCATGGGGGCCAGCAGCGCGGCCAGCACATACGCCGGATAGGCTCGCAACCCATGTTCGCCGAAAGGCGGCAGCTCATGGGTGAGCTCGCGAAACATCCAACTAGTCAGGCCCTCCGGAGGAAACTCAAGCCGGGTGCGGATATCCCAGGTGCTTTGCGTGCTGTAATTGCGCACCCAATTGGCCAGCGCACTGCCCCACTCGCGCCCCGCCAGCGGCGCCGAAGGCGAGGGCATCGGGGAGCCCGATTGGGCGCGCACTTGGCGTAGCGGTGTGCGGCTCTTGTTTCTGGTCGAAGCAGCCCCCACGGCGCTGCCCGTCAAGGATGGCGCCAAGCCGAAAGCTGGCGCAAATTTGGATGCCTGCATTGCCCTCGTCCCTCTGTTTAACCCTATGGGTTTATTTTTTAAGCGGGGCCGGGATTCTATCCACAGCCCCGGCCCGGGGTAAAGCGACGAAACCTCACAGCAAGCGGGAACTCACCCCACAGATCGCTAAACCCACCATCAGTAGTTACCGTCAAACCTTATGACCTGCTCGTTTATCAAGCGGGGGCCCCGGAGGATCAAAATGGTGATCATCATGGACGCAAGCACTGGCGAAAGAGAATATGAGTCCGATTACGGCGACGAAGTGCTGAATGCGGGGTGGCTGCCGCAGCCGGAATTGGGTTTGCAACTGCTCGCAGCTGTCCCCGCCTGCCCCCACCGACAGCGCAACATCATCGACCCCGACAGCTTCCTGCGAAACATGTACGCCTGCCAGGAATAAGCAACTCGTTTTAACGGATTCCAACCCCCAGCTTGGCCACTCGCCGAGCTGGGGGTTTTATTTTGTGGCCCCACATCCCTGTGGGTAAGCTGTGAGCAAGACGTATTTTCTGTGGATAACGATGTGGAAGAGCTGTGCAAGGGCCTGTGGATAAGCTGTTTGCAAGCCTGTTGAAAACCTGTGCGAAGCGTGTGGACGGGCTGTGCACAACCTCATCGCAACACCCTCAGAAGCCGCTTGAAATCTCGCTTCTATCCGTCGTTACAAAATCTCCAGGAATTTTTTGATGGGGCTTTGTCCACAGATCAATGAAGGCGCTTTTGTAAAAATTCTTCTGCGCAATCCATTTGTTCGAGGTCAACACCGCCTTCTGGCCGGCCGTAAACATCAATGAGGGCGCAAAAACCGACAGGAGCACAACATGCCACAAGCACAGGTCTCCATCCCGCTGGCCGATTGCCGTGAAATTTACGATGTCACCGAGGTGGATCGCGCACTGGAAGACTCTTTGGCGAGCGGCAACGACGCCCTTAAAGCGCTCTATGAAAAAATGCGCAAATTAGGCGGCATACGTTATGTCGTGAAACCGCAAAGCTGCGACACCATTGACCCGCTCTACGAGCGCTGCCCAAATTTCTCCGAAGTCCTGGATGACATCAAAAAATATCTGGCGCTGGCCGTGTCCGGAAACGAGCCCGTGAGCTTCACGCCGCTCTTGCTGCTCGGCGAGCCAGGCATTGGCAAAACGCATTTCGCCAAACATCTGGCGCAAGCTTTAGGCACCGGCTATGAATTCGTCTCGATGAGCTCGCTCACCGCGGGCTGGGTGCTCTCCGGCACCTCAAGCCAGTGGAATCACGCCAAGCTGGGGAAGGTGGCTGGTGCGCTCATCAATGGCGAATTTGCCAATCCCTTGATGGTGCTGGATGAAGTGGATAAAGCCGGCGGCGATGCGCGCTACGATCCGATGGGCTCGCTCTACAGCCTGCTGGAACGCGAAACCGCGCGGCACTTCAAAGATGAATTCGTCGAAGTGGATATCGACGCCAGCCACATGCTGTGGGTCACCACCGCCAATGAAGAGCGCAACATCCCCGAGCCGATTTTGAATCGCATGAATGTCTATCACATCCCGCGGCCGAGCTTTGAAGAATCGGTGCGCATTGCTACCACGCTCTACACCGAAATCGTGAGTGAGCATGATTGGGGTTTCCCAATCGAGGCGCCGCTGGAGGTGATGGAAATGCTCGCCCGCGTGCCGCCGCGCGACATGCGCAAGGCGCTGATGGCAGCATTCGGCAATGCCAAGCTCGAAAAGCGCGATGAGCTTTTGCCGCGCGATCTGGAATCCGCACGCATGGGGCGCCCGAAGCAGAAAATCGGCTTTTGAGATTACAAACGATGCACTCGGTCGCCGCGTGAGAAGCCCATCAGCGGCGCTATCACGCCGCGGCCGACCGCGATCACCTTGAAAAGCTCACCCATCTCGGCGGGGCTTAACAGCATGTTGGCCGCATGGCTTTGTCGGGCGCGCGTTTTGGGGTCATCCGTCGCGCCATCATTCATGACTTCCAGCACCCCGCAATTCATCAAGAAATTCGCCTGTGAGGTATAGCCCAAGACCTCCATGCCGCTATCCACCGCAGCTTGTGCGATGGCGGTGAAATCGACATGCGTGGTGATATCGGTAAGCCCCGGATAAAAAAACGCATCGTCCAGCGCATGATGCCGGTAGTGGCACATCAAGGTGCCCTGGTTACGCTCGGGGTGATAAAACTCTGCCGCCGGAAAACCATAGTCGATCAGCAACAACGCCCCGCGCTCAATACGCTCACCCCAACCGCGTACCCAAGCGCTGGCCGCCAAATTGATCTCGCTCTGATACGGCTTGGGCAATTGGGGCGAGAGGGCCTGCGCCGCCTGCAGCAGGGCGCTTTCTGCCGGCCGCTCTGCCCACGCCAGTCGCTCGCCCTCCAGCGCCACCCCCACGCAAAAAATCGCCTCGTCCCGCCAACACACTCGCTCGGCCGGCATGGCATCAAGCACTTCATTGCCGATCACCACGCCGCTGAATTTTTGAGGCAGCGCATCCAGCCAGTGCACCCGGTGTGCCAAGTGTCCTGCGCGTTGTGTGATGAGATCGCGCTGCCGCGCGATGAGCTCGGCCGAAAGCTCGAGAATTTCATAGCGTTCCGGCAGGGCCCCGAGCGCCTCCAGCGCCAGCAGCATCTCCACCGCCAACACGCCACTGCCGGCCCCGGCTTCGATGATGCAAGGCGCACTGCCCGCCATGATCTGCGCCACCTGACGCGCCAGCGTGCGCGCGAAAAGCGGTGACAACTCCGGCGCGGTGATGAAATCCCCCGCGGCACCGAATTTCTGCGCGCCCGCGGCGTAATACCCCAAGCCCGGCGCGTAGAGTGCCAGGGCCATGTAGCGGGCAAAGGAGATCCAGCCGCCTTGGGCCACGATGTCAGCGCGGATGTGTTGGCATAGCGCGTCGCTGTGGCGGGCGGCATCCGCGGAAGGGGC
>JBEAUN010000066.1:0-5760 GCA_041161415.1 Pseudomonadota bacterium
GTATTTAGCAAGCGCCTGCCGGCTCGCTTCGGCCTCCTGGCTCATCACGCCCTGACCGCCCCGCACCGCCGCGACTGCAGCCTCGAGCGCACGCCGGGTGCCGCCCGCCTCGCGCAAAAGCCGCCCGGCCTCGCCTTTATCATCCGAGGCCACCAGCAAAAACATCTCGCTGGCGATGAATTGATCACCGCGCTTTTGCGCTTCGCGATCAGTCAGATTGAGCAGCATATTCAAATCTCGCCCCACCGGCACTTCACCGGAAGATTGCTCGATCTTGGGCAACACACCCAGCGCGCGGGTGAGTGCAGTCTTCAAGCTCTGCACATTCACCCCCGCGCGGGACAGCAAGGAGGCGCTGCCGCCGTCTTCCTGATTGACGAGCGCGCTCAGCAAATGAATCGGCTCGATACTCGGGTTATCCTGGCCGAGTGCGAGACTCTGGGCATCACTCAGGGCTTGCTGGAATTTGGTGGTGAGTTTGTCAAAACGCATGGCAGTCCTCCCGTTGTCGATAACGGTCATATGGGGGCAGCCCAAACGATTTCAACCGCCCGTCCCCAATCTCAAAAAGCGTGATCTTCGGCAAAGCGCGATACTTTGCCCAGTGCTAAGGTCGCTGCGTTGCACCACGACCACTCACTTACTTCGCAGGAGGCCATCATGGCAGCGCCCAAGCAGGAAGCAGTTACCGAATTGCAAAAACAAAATCTCGATGCAGTGATGCATCTTGCCCAGATCACGCTGGAAAACGCACAACGAATGGCCGAAACCCAAGTCGAGACAGCGCGCATGATTTTCGAGGACAGCGTCAATGGCCTGCGCGCGATGGCAGATGCCAAGGACGCCCGCTCCGCCATGGAGTTGCGAAATCAGCTCACCCAAACCTGTGGCGAGCACCTGCTGAATGCCACCCGCAAGATCGCTCAGTTGACCAATCAAACGCACACCGAGATCGCCAGCACGATGTCGCAGCAGATTTCAAGCAGCAGCGCCAACATGGTGGAGCTGATGACCCGCATGGTGCAAAGCCTGCCGCTCACCGGCACTGAAAGCATGAATATCTTTCAGGCCAGCCTGGATTCGACTCGCAGCGCCATGGAGCAAATGTCCCGCGCCGGGCAGGACGCGCTCACCAGCCTGACCAATATCACCACCCGCGCAGCTGGGGCAGCCACCAAGACCGCGACGGCGATTGTCGAGCCCTTCACCCCGCGCGTGGCGGCGGTGGAAGCCATGGAAGCACCGCCCGCTGCAGCGGCCGGGGGCAAGCGGGCGGGTAAGCACGAGTGAGGTGAAGGGCCGGCGATTGCGCGAGGCTTTTGGGATGTGGGGTGGGGGTGATGCCAACACGCCTCCCGGCCGTCTGCTTGATGTGCCCGGCCAATCAGTAAGCGTGATTGCGAGTAGCTCGCAACGCGTGGGTCACAAGTGACCCACCCTACAGGTGGTCAAAGCGGTTTAAAAAAACCCGTAGGGTGGGTGACTTCGTCACCCACGCGTTGTATCTCGCAGGCACAGCGGTGCTCGACCAACACGCTCACCCCCGCCCTAAACCACCAGTTTCCCATCCTCCAACCGAATCACCCGCCCCGCGCGGGCGGCGAGCGAGGCATCGTGGGTCACAATCACAAAGCTGGTGTTGGCCGATTCACTGATCGAGAGCATCAACTCAAACACGCCCTCCGCGGTATGCCGATCAAGATTGCCAGTCGGCTCATCGGCCAGCACACAGGCGGGCTGTGTGACCAGCGCGCGGGCGATGGCCACTCGTTGGCGCTCGCCCCCGGATAGCTCGCCGGGCGCGTGATTCGCGCGTTTCGAAAGCCCCACGGCAGCGAGCATGGCGGCGGCTTTTTCATCGGCCTGAGGGCGCTTTTCGCCGCGCAGATAAAGCGGCATGGCGACATTTTCCAACGCGGAAAATTCCGGCAGCAGATGATGAAATTGATACACAAACCCCAACGCCCGATTACGCAATCGGCCGCGTGCGGCCTCAGACAAGCGCGCGAGCGCTTGGCCCGCGATGCTCACCTCACCTTCGCTCGGCGCATCCAGCCCGCCCAGCAAATGCAGTAGCGTGCTTTTGCCCGAGCCCGAGGCGCCCATGATGGCAAGCCGCTCGCCGGCGCGTAAATCGAGGTCAATACCGTCGAGCACTGTGATTGCCGACTCACCCTGGCCAAAGCGTTTCTTCAAGCCACGCGCAACAATCACCTCACTCATAACGCAGCGCCTCCGCCGGGGCCACTTTCGCGGCGCGATAGCTGGGGTAAAGCGTGGCCACCAAGGTGAGCGCAAACGACACCGCCGCCACCACGCCGACATCTGCCCAGTGCAGCTCTGAAGGCAAGGAGGCAATGTAATAGACCTCCTTGTTCCAGAGCGTGACCCCCAGCAATTTCTCGATCGCCGGCACCACCACATCCACATTCACCGCCAGCGCCACACCGCCCACCACGCCAATCAACAACCCCAGCACCCCGATCAGCGAGCCTTGCACCATGAAGATCGCCATCACGCTCCGGGGAGAGGCACCCAGCGTGCGCAAAATCGCGATCTCGGCGCGCTTGTCATTCACCGCCATCACCAGCGTGGACACAATATTGAACGCCGCCACTGCCACGATCATCAGCAGGATGACGAACATCACATTCTTTTCAATCTGCACCGCGCGAAAAAGATTGGCGTGCCCGCGCGTCCAGTCGGTGACATAAGCCTCGGTGCGCACAAAAGGCGAGAGCTCGCGGGCAATGCGCGGCGCGTCCATCAGCTCAGCAAGTTTCAGCCGCACCCCGCTTACGCGGTCATCCATGCGATACAGCGCTTGAGCATCGGCCAGATGAGTCACCGCAAGCCCGGCGTCATATTCAAACATGCCGACTTCGAAAATCCCCACCACGCGGAATTGCTTTAAGCGCGGCAAAATCGCCGCCGGCGTCACCAGCCCCTGGGGGGCGATTAAAGTGACCTTATCGCCCACAAAAACGCGCAAGGCTTGGGCCAATTCCGAGCCCAGCACGATGCCAAATTCCCCCGGCGCCAAGTTCGAGAGCGAGCCGGATTTCATATGCGACGAAAAATCCGCAACCTTGTCTTCCAGAGCTGGCACCACACCGCGAATCATCGCGCCGCGCACTGTTTGATCAAACGACAGCATCGCCTGGGCACTCACAAACGGCGCAGTGGCGACCACATCCGGATGCCGCGCCGCGCCCTGCGAGATTTCACGCCAATCAGCGAGCTCACCCTCCGCACCGCTGATCTCAATATGCGAGGCCACCCCCAAAATGCGCGACCGAAGCTCGGATTGAAAACCATTCATCACCGATAACACCACAATCAGCGCCGCCACGCCCAACGCAATGCCCAGCATGGACACCATTGAGATGAAGGAGATAAATGAATTCCGCCCCACGCCGCGACGGCGCGAGCGGGTGTAACGAAGACCAATCAGCAGTTCAGGGCTCATGGGGTCGCTATGCTACACTCGGCCGCGAATTGTTGACAGCATTTTGCGGCGGATCTGGGCAGCTCTTTGCCCCCTAAGTTCAAGCCCCGCACCCCACACAACGACAACCCAACGCGACAGCCTGTGCCCACCGCCGCCCCGCATCTCACCCTGATCATTCCTGGCCTGCTGTGGCCTGCGCATTCCGCGGCTGCGGTGATGGCGGAGTTGCCGCTGCCCGCCTTGTCTCGCCTACTCACCGACGCACAAATCACCCGTCGCGCCCCGGCCACCGCCGATGATTTTTTGCTGGAAGCCTATGGCCTCAACCCCGCCAACACCGCACGCGCCGGACTGCGGGCCTTAGGCGATGGGCTGGATGACGAAGGGCTGCTGTGCGCCGACCCGGTAGCGCTCACTTTCGCCCGCGAATCGCTCATCCTCGCGGGGCCGGAGTCGCTCGAGATAACACCCGATGAAGCCGCCGCACTGATCGACGCACTGAACGCTGCTCTGCCAGACACGGGCCGCTTCATCGCGCCGCACCCCGCGCGTTGGTATTGGCAAGCGGGAAATGAGCACACCCCCACCCCGCGCACCTCACCGCTTGCCGATGTGCTGGGCCGGCGGATTGACAACTACCTGCCGCACAACCCGGCGTGGCGCCGCTTGATGAATGAAATCCAGATGGTGTTTCATCACCACCCGGTGAGTGCCGCCCGCGAGCAATGCGGCGCACCGCGTATCAATAGCCTGTGGCTGTGGGGCGATGGCGCACGCCCTGCCCTCACCGAGGGCCCTGGCATGCTGGCCGACAGCACGCTGGCAAAGGGCCTCGCACGCGCGGCAAAGCGCCCCATTGCGCCGCTGCCTGATCGCTTCCCCGCGCTCACCGAGGGCCACACCCTGGCGCTCATCGATTGGGCGCAGCACAGCGCACTCACGCAAGACATCGACCCCTGGCGCGAGGCGGCCTCGAAGATCGAATCGCATTGGCTCGCCCCTGCCCTCGACGCCCTGCAACGCAAGCGCCTCACGCTCAGCCTGCATCTGCCCGGCGACACGCAAAGCCTCACCCTCGCCTGCCGCAAGCCTTGGCTGCGCGGACTTTTCTCAAAGCCCCTGCCCATCCCCCGCTTTCTTGAATCTCTCCAATCGCCATGACGCAAATCAAAGTTCGCTCTGTGCCCACCCAGCGCCTACGCGCGCTCATCGATGCTGGCGTGCATCCGCTCTTGGCCAGGCTCTACGCCTCACGCGGCATCGCAGCACCTGAGCAAACCCGCTATGCCCCGGCCGCGCTGATCCCGCCCAGTCAAATGCGCGGCGCCCACGAGGCGGCGATCTTGCTGGCCGATGCGATCGAAGCCGGCAGCCGCATGGTGATCGTGGCGGATTACGATTGCGATGGCGCCACCGCCTGCGCAGTGGGGGTGCGGGCATTGCGGCTTTTTGGCGCGGATGTGCATTACATCGTGCCCAATCGATTTGAATACGGCTATGGCTTGACGCCGGAGATCGTCGAGCTCGCCTGCCGCCTGGAGCCCGAGCTGCTGATCACGGTGGATAACGGCATTGCCAGCATTGATGGCGTGAATGCCGCCCAAAACGCGGGGCTCGCCACACTGATCACCGACCACCACCTGCCGGGTGAAACGCTCCCCGATGCCGATGTCATCGTCAATCCCAACCAGCCCGGCTGCGCCTTCCCGAGCAAATCGATCGCCGGTGTGGGGGTGATGTTTTATGTGATGCTCGCCCTGCGCGCGGAGCTTCGAAGCCGCGGTGCCTTCGCCGCTGGCGCGGAGCCTAATCTCGCCACACTGCTTGATCTGGTGGCACTGGGCACCGTGGCCGATGTGGTAAAGCTCGATCACAACAACCGCATTTTGGTCAGCCAAGGCTTGGGCCGCATGCGGCAAAACAAAATGTGCCCAGGCATCCGCGCGCTCTTTGCCGTGGCGGGGCGCGAGGCCGCCAAAGCCAGCGCCTTTGACATGGGCTTTGCCCTCGGGCCGCGTTTGAATGCCGCCGGGCGCTTGTCGGATATGTCGCTCGGTATTGAGCTCCTCACCACGGACGATGCGGCGCGCGCCATGAACATCGCGCAAGAGCTCGACAAGCTCAACCGCGAACGCCGCACCATCGAAGCCGAAATGACCGACACCGCCCAGCGCGTGCTGGACACGCTCGATGCCGGCGTTGATAGTGCCATCAGCCTCTTCGAGCCGGACTGGCATCAAGGCGTGATCGGCATTCTCGCCTCGCGCATCAAAGACCGCCTGCACCGCCCCACCTTTGTGTTCGCACGC
>JBEAUN010000085.1:0-8211 GCA_041161415.1 Pseudomonadota bacterium
GGCGGGGGCCGTGGGTGCGGCGCGTAGCGAGGGCTTGTCTGGTGCGGTGGTGCAGGTGGGCAAGCGCTTATCCCAATCGGCGTATGTGTCGTATGAACACAGCCTTTTGGGGCTGGAAAGCGTGGTGAAGCTCACCTATGCGCTAAGCCGGCGGATCTCGGTGGTGGCGCGGGCGGGCACTGATAATGCGGTGGATGTGTTTTACACCTTTTCGTTTGATTAGGTGGCAGCGCGATGCGATTGTCGATTATGCCAAAAGCATAGTGAGCGGGTGGGCAGTGTTCGCAAAATGCCGCATGACAAAAAAATTTTGAAATTTCGCTCTGTGGGCATTGACAGGACATGGTGATTGTCTTCATTCTACTCCCGACACGAAATGTGTGTCCGGCGGCGCAGCGTAGGCCGCTTCCAGTTGAGGTCCAGGTGAATCAACCAGGCTACGAAGGAGAGTGAAGTATGGCGACAACCAAGAAAGCCGCACCCGCCAAGAAGCCCGCTGCAAAACCTGCTGCCAAGAAGCCCGCGGCCCCCAAGGCGGCGCGTACTCCCAATGCGGCCTTCATGAAGCCCATGACCCCCTCGGCCGCGCTTGCTGCCGTGGTCGGCGCATCCCCGCTGCCACGCACGGAAGTGGTCAAGAAGATCTGGGAATACATCAAGAAGCACAAGCTGCAAGACGCCACGAACAAGCGTCAGATCAACGCCGATGACAAGTTGAAGGTCATCTTCGGCGGCAAGGCGTCGGTTACCATGTTTGAAATGACCAAGCTGGTGAACGCCCACCTTAAGTAAGCCACAGCACGCTGTGCGCTGAGCGCTGCGCTCATGAGGCGCGCCGCTTAAAAATACGCCGTGTTCGAGCGATGCTCGGCACGGCGTGTTTTTTTGTGGGGCTTAAAATGACCTGGCCTGGGGCGCACCCCAGGCCAGGCATTCAAGCGAGCTGCCTTAAAGCATCAGGCAAAATTCTTCGCCGCGAATTCCCAGTTGGCGAGATTCCAGAACGCCGCGATGAAATCCGGGCGGCGATTGCGGTAGTCGATGTAATAGGCATGCTCCCACACATCCAGCGTGAGAAGCGGCTTGGCATCGCCCGTGAGCGGGGTGGCGGCGTTGCTGGTGTTGGTGATATCCACCGAGCCATCGGTTTTCTTCACCAGCCAAGTCCAGCCCGAGCCGAAATTGGTGGCGGCGGATTGGGCGAAGGCTTTCTTGAAATCATCGAAGCTGCCCCACTTGGCCTTGATGGCATCCATCAGCGCGCCAGTGGGCTCACCGCCGCCTTTGGGCGAGAGGCTGTTCCAGAAAAAGGTGTGATTCCAGATCTGCGCGGCATTGTTGAAAAGCCCGCCGGCGGGCGCCTTGCGGATGATCTCTTCAAGCGAGAGATTTTCAAATTCGGTGCCCTTGATCAGGTTGTTGAGGTTGGTGGCATAGGCCTGGTGGTGCTTGCCGTAGTGGAATTCGAGCGTTTCACGCGACATGTGCGGGGCAAGCGCATCCATCTCATAGGGCAGGGGGGGCAGGGTGTGTTCCATCACAAGGCTCCTAAAAAAGCGGGTACGGGAAAGCGCGGAATTCTACCGCTTGTCGGTTGGCAACGGGTGGGCAATCTTATTGGCATCCATGAATATTGCGCGAGTATTAACCCAGAACAGCGCGCGCCACGAAGGTATAAACCGGGATGCCCAGAATGATATTGAGCGGGAAGGTGACGCCCAGGCTCAAGCCTAAGTAAATCGCCGGGTTGGCTTCGGGAATAGCGTAGCGCAACACCGCGGGCACCACGATGTACGAAGCGCTGGCCGACAGCACCATAAGCAAGGCCGCATCCGCCACCGGGATGGAGAGCACCAGCGCCGCGGTGAGTGCGATCGCCGCATGCACCAGCGGCGCGCCCAGGGCATAGCCGATCAGGATGGGCGGGGCCTTGCGGGCATCGCGGAAGTTTTTCGCGACCATCAGGCCCATGTCGAGGAGGAAGAAAGAGAGCATGCCCTTGAAGAGATCCCCGGAGAAAGGCTGCATCATCGCCTTGCCAGATTCGCCGCTGACAAAGCCGATCACCATCGCGCCCAGCAGCAGCAATTGCGCGCCGTCGGTGAAGGATTCATGCAGGATTTTGCCGACGGCTGGCGCTGCGCGTTTGCCGTGAGTCTGCGGTGTGTGGCGCAGTGAGTTGGCGAGCAAGATCGCCATGATGATGGCGGGGGACTCCATCAGCACCATGGCGACTGCCATGTGGCCGCCGAATTGCAGGCCCGAGGATTCCAAATACTGCATCGCAGTCACAAACGTGACCGCGCTCACTGACCCGTAGGAGGCCGCCACGGCCGCGGCGTCATAGCGTGAGATGCGGTTTTTAAGGAATGTGTAGCCCAGCGCAGGTACCAAAAACGCCATGCCGATCGC
The DNA here is from genome assembly GCA_041161415.1 of Pseudomonadota bacterium. Lineage (GTDB taxonomy): Bacteria > Pseudomonadota > Gammaproteobacteria > Burkholderiales > Rhodocyclaceae > JBEAUN01. The sequence goes on from JBEAUN010000085.1 coordinate 2,413, forward strand.
CACGCCCAAGCTGATCGCCACATCGGCGGTGAAGCCGGATTTGGCGAGCGCAAAACCGCCTTTCAAGCCCAACGCCATCAGCAGATACAACGACAGAAATTTCGCAATCGAGGCCGGCACCTCGAGGTTGGAACGTACTGCGCCCGCGAGCACGCCAAGCACAAAAAACAAAATGGCCGGATCGAGAAGGTTTTGCATGGGTAAGTACTCCTTGGCGCGGATGGTATCGGCGAGTAGCGATAAAGTAAAATCGATTTATGGCAATCAAGGCATAGGGAAAAATCTATGAACATTACCTTCAGACAACTGCGGCTTTTTTTGGCGCTGGCGGATACCGGCAGTGTGAGCGCGGCGGCGCGCGCCTTGTGCGTCACCCAGCCCACGGCGTCCATGCAGCTCTCCGAGATCACGCGGGCGGTGGGCTTGCCGCTCTATGAGGTGGTGGGGCGCAAGATCTATCTCACCGACATCGGCCGCGAGCTGGCTGCCACGGCGCGCAATATGTCGCGTGCCTGGGAATCTTTTGAGCAGGCGGTGGATGGCGTGAAAGGCGTGTCACGCGGCAAGCTGCGGGTGGCGGTGGTAAGCACCGCAAAATATTTCATGCCGCGAGTGATCGGCTCGTTCTGCAATAAGTATCCGCAGATCGATGTGTCGTTGGAGATTCTCAATCGTGATGGCGTGGTCAATCGCCTGCGGGACAATCTCGACGATCTTTACATCATGTCCATGCCGCCCGCGGAGATGAGTCTGTCTGATGAGGTGTTCATGCCCAATCCGCTGGTGGTGATCGCGCCAGTTGCGGACCCCTTGGCCAAGCGTCGCAAGTTAGCGTTGCCCGAGCTGGCCACACGGCGGTTTATTTTTCGGGAAAAGGGCTCCGGCACGCGCATGGCGGCGGATGAACATTTTCAGCGGATGAAATTCAAGCCGGATATTCGGTTGGAGTTGGGCGGCAATGAAGCGGTGAAGGAAGCCGTGGCCGCAGGCTTAGGGATTGGCGTGGTGTCGCGGCATTCCTTGCATGGTCAGACCAAGGAAAACGGCGTGTGCATCATCAATGTGGAAGGCTTTCCTCTGCCCGCGGCGTGGCACCTCGTGCATCCGGCGGAAAAGAAACTCTCGCCGGTGGCACTGGCATTCAAGCGGCATTTGCAGGAGAGCGTCGGTTAAGCGCCAGCCGGTTCGGGCGCGTTCTTTGTGTTCGAAAAGCGCATCTCAATCGGATACGGAAAGAAATCCTCCAGATGCCCCGCCGCCACGCGCGCTTGTGTCTGCTGCCAGAATTCCGGCGTGAGCAAATCGCTGTGGTATTTCAGGAAGGCTTCTTTCACCGTGTTATTCGAGAGCAAGAAGGTGCGGAATTCTTCCGGGAAGACATCGTTTTTCGCCACCGGATACCAGGCCTCGCCGCTCATTTCGAGCTCAGGATAGGGCGGGGTGGGGATGCGCTTGAAGCGGCAGTCGGTGAGGAATTCGATTTCGTCGTAGTCATAAAACACCACGCGGCCATAGCGGGTGACGCCGAAGTTTTTCCACAGCATGTCGCCGGGGAAAATATTGGCTACGGCCAGCTCGCGGATGGCATTGCCGTAATCGCGTACGGCCTCGTCCACCTCCGCCGGGCTCGCGGCATCGAGGTAGAGATTAAGCGGCACCATGCGCCGCTCGATGTAGCAATGGCGGATGATGAGCTGATCGCCGTCTTCTTCAATCAGCGAGGCGGTGTGTTGCTTGAGCTCTTCAAGCAAGGCCGGGCAAAAGCGCGCGCGGGGCAGCGCAAGATCGGAGAATTCCAGCGTATCAGCGAGCCGGCCCACGCGGTCGACTTGTTTCACCATCAGGAATTTCTGTTTCACACCTTCGCGGGTGATGTCCTTGCTTGGGCCGAAGCGGTCTTTGATCAGCTTGAAGACATACGGATACGAGGGCAGGGTGAATACCAGCATCACCATGCCGCGAATGCCGGGCGCTTCGATGAATTGGTCGTTGGAGTGATACAGATGATGCGCCAGATCGCGGTGGAAAATCGTCTTGCCCTGCTTGGCGAGCCCCAGCATGGTGTAGAGCTCGCTGCGCGGTTTGTTGGGCATAATGTGCCGCAGGAATTGCACATAGCCCGAGGGCACTTCCATGTCGGTGAGAAAATAAGCGCGGGAGAGGGAAAACAGAATGCTGATGCGCCAGGCATCGAGCAGCACCGTGTCGAGCTTCAAACCACCGGCTTCATCATGCAGCACCGGAATCGCAAAGGGGAGTGTGTCATGCCCATTAACCGCACGGCCGATTACGTACGCCGCCTTGTTGCGATAAAAGGGTGAATTCAAAACTTGAATCTGGCAGTTGGCTTCCAGCGCTGGCAGCCCGCCGATTTTTTTTGTCACCGCCGCCATCACCCAATCCAGATCTCGCTCAAGATCGGTAAAGGGCCGGGCCCAGCCGAAATCGGCAAACATCGCACGCATTGAAGCGCGGATGCCTTGCTGCTTGGGGTAGTAGGAACGGTAAGTCGGCGGGTCCGATTCCATGTAATCGGTGGCGATCGCTGGCCGCACGAAAACATAGTCGTTGTGGAAATAACGCCGGTGCAAAATTTTGGTGGTGACAGAATTGAAAAACGTCTCCGCGCATTCGGGCTGGCGGTGATTGATGAGCAGCCCGATGTAAAGCAGCTTCACCTGCTGCCAGGTGGCATCGTCGATCGCCTCGGCATTGAATTCATCAAGCAGGCGGGTGACGCATTCTTGTACCCGATCGTCATAAAACTGGATGCGGTCTTTCACCGCCTTTTGCTGGCCGGGCCAATCGGCGGCTTCAAAGCGCGCCTTGGCGGTGCGGCCCATGACACGAAACAGCCGATAGTGCTTGTCGAAGCCCTCGATCAAGGCCTGCGCGATGCCTGATGCCACAGGATGCTGCCCGGCAGTCTGCTTCCAATCCCCCCAATCCACGGCGCGGCTCTCCAGTATTGATGGTGTGGGGCGAGTCTAGCATCGCTCTGAGAAGGGCTGGATGAGGTTTTTTCTGCGTGGAGTAAAGTCCTCTGAGGACTTTTGCTAGAATCCCGTTCGCAAGGTTGTATGCAGCGATTTTTGCACCAATCTCCAAATTCACAACAAGGAGCAATCATGAGCGCACCGTCCCACATCAAAGTCCCCGCCACCGGCTCAAAAATCATTCCCGGCAAGCCGATTCCCGATGATCCGATCATCCCCTTCATCGAGGGCGACGGCATTGGCGTGGACATCACCCCGGTGATGATTGACGTGGTCAATGCCGCTGTCGCTAAGGCCTACGGCGGCAAACGCAAGATTTCCTGGATGGAAGTTTACGCTGGCGAAAAAGCCACCCAGGTGTATGGCCCCGATGTGTGGATGCCCGAAGAAACCCTGGCCGCGCTCAAGGAATACAGCGTCTCCATCAAAGGCCCGATGACGACCCCTGTGGGCGGTGGCATCCGTTCGCTCAATGTGGCGCTGCGCCAGGAGCTCGATCTTTACCAATGCGTGCGCCCGGTGCGCTATTTCAAGGGCGTGCCCTCGCCGCTCAAGGACCCTTCCAAAACCGACATGGTGATCTTCCGTGAGAACACCGAAGACATCTACTCCGGCATCGAATGGGCCGCGGAAACTGATGGCGCGAAAAAGGTGATCCGCTTTCTGCAAGAAGAAATGGGCGTGAAGAAAATCCGCTTCCCGCAGACTTCCGGCATCGGCATCAAGCCCGTTTCGCGTGAAGGCACCGAGCGCCTGGTGCGCGCCGCGATTCGCTATGCGATCGACAACAACCGCAAATCGGTGGCCCTGGTGCATAAGGGCAACATCATGAAATTCACCGAAGGCGCTTTCCGCGATTGGGGCTATGCGCTCGCCAAGCGTGAATTCGGTGGCGTGGAGTTGGACGGCGGGCCTTGGCTCAAGCTGCCTAATGGCATTGTCATCAAGGATGTGATTGCGGATAACTTCCTGCAGCAAATTCTGCTGCGCCCGCAGGATTACGATGTGATCGCCACTTTGAATCTCAATGGCGACTACATCTCCGATGCGCTCGCCGCGCAAGTGGGTGGGATTGGTATTGCACCGGGGGCGAATATCTCCGATCAATACGCCTGCTTTGAAGCCACCCACGGCACCGCGCCGAAATACGCGGGGCAGGACAAAGTGAATCCCGGCTCGCTGATTTTGTCGGCCGAGATGATGCTGCGTCACCTGGGCTGGCGCGAAGCGGCTGATCTCATCATCAAATCCATGGAAGCGGCGATTGGCGATGGCCAGGTGACCTACGACTTCGCTCGGCTCACCAGTGGCGCCACGGAAGTCTCCTGCTCCGGCTTTGGCCGGGCGATGATCGAGCGGATGTAAGCGTTTTATTTTTGTCAGGACAAGGGCGGGCGATGTTTTGCTCGCCCTTCGTGTTTTTTTGGGGCAATCTTAATCGCATTGATCGGCCCTGCAGTTGAATCGCGCAGCCGCCCAAAACCAAAAGCCGCCTTGGTATGACGGTGTGTGGTTGCCAAGGGGCGTTATGCCTGTGTCATACACCTGCTTTTCACGCTGCGCGGCGTGTGATGAGATGGATTGTTTGCTGTTTTGTTGCGATGCATCGCGGATGTAGCATTGGTGCGGTATGCAGCAACGTGTACCTGCCTTATGACAGATGTCAAATCAGCGTCAACCATTTGTTTGTTGCAGTTTGTTGAATATCAAACCAATTATTTTCTCACGCGGGAATAATGCCGCATTGCACACGAAATAAGCTCTTTACAGTGCAGAGTGAAGCGGTGAGAATCAGTCCAAGTTCTTGCAGTGAAAAGCATGACGGCGGGGCCGCTGAAAATCCGCCGAATGCAAAACAACAAAACCAAAAAAGAGCGCTCCCAGTTTTGAGGAGGCAGCGCATGGAGGGGATCCAAGTGTCGACTCAAGTTTCTTCGAAGCTTCGGCGGTGGAGTGGTTCGGCTCTGCTGCCTATTTCATCTCCAAGGTCATCTCCGAGGCATAGTTCGCAAGCACAGGGTGCTTGTGGAATCGTGTCTTTATTCGATTGCCCGCGCGGCGCTGTTTGAGTTGTTTTGTTTCGCCGTGAATAGGCTTCGAGCGACCCCTGCGAGTTTCCTGCAGCCTGGCTCTGGCTTCTTTTCCATCACGGCTCGCGAGACCTCTTCGATAATCGCCATCGCGTTCGCGGCGATTTCTCGATCAGGTTTTTCTCATCGCTAACAACGAGGGAGGCAGCATGGATGTGATCCGTTTGTTTCTCGGCAGTTGCGGTTTCGGAGCCCATCGGGCGCCGGCATTTTCGGTGGGTCATGGCGGGGAGGGCGCAGCATGTCTGTAGCCCCGGGCGCCACGGATGGACGTTTTGCGGGTTGGGGTGCAACGCCGTATTCAGGCCAGCCCCAGCAAGGGTTTCAGGATGGTGAGGGGCAGCCGCTGCCGGTGGCTGAATTCCCAGCGGAGGACACCTCGGCCGAGCATGCTGTGGCGCAAAGTCCCGCCACGTCGCAGGCGATTGCCGCGCATTCTGGCGAGGGTGCATCGGCGTGGCAGGTGCTCCCATCTCAGATGCAATTTCAAACACCCGCCGCTGAGCCAAGCGCTGCGCTGCCCTTGGTTGAGGGCGATGCTGCTGCCATGGGCAATGAATCCAATGCGAGTGGCGCCATGGTTGAAGCCGCGAGCCACGGGGGCGCATCATGGTCTTTGCGCTCACAGACCGATCAATCCACTCAAGCCGCGGGTGACTCAGTCGCTGCTGCGCCATGGTCCGGCTCGCAAACCGCTGCGGAGGGCACTAGCG
>JBEAUN010000104.1:0-2693 GCA_041161415.1 Pseudomonadota bacterium
GTCCTTAGCGGCTTTTTGATTCAGTGGAGAGGATCTGCAATGGCGCATCCTCGCCGACCATCACGGGCCGGCCTTCCGCCCAGATCACGGCATAGTGGCCAAGGCGTTTTTTCCTGTCCAAGGTCTTCGCCGCGGTGGCACGCAGGCAATCGAGCATTTGCTGGCTATCCGCTGACAAGGGCTGTTGCATGGTTTTCATTTGAGGTCTGCCTGCTTAAGAAGTGCTTCGTAATGGTCAGTCTGGATGATGTTTCGACTACCGCGAAATTCTTCAAAGACCAATTCGGGTATTTGCCCGGTGTTCATGAAGCAACGCGTTCTATCGGCGCATGGCGCATAGAGCTTAAGCAGGTTGTAAAGGCTGCGTGAAAAGCGTCGCTCCAAGTCTGCCTCGGGCACACCGTGGCCGCCGTGAAAGACTCGCTCGGCCACACGCAGTTTCGACATCTCGACCTGCGGCAAAGCCAAGTAGATCAATTCGATTTGCCAGCCCCGTGATTTCAGCCGGTCAATGAGCCTTAGATACCCGCGACCAGACAGGGTGGTTTCAAAGGAAAAATCAACACCTCGCTCAATACATGCGTCGATTTCATCAAGCAGGAGCCGACCGGCCAAGACAAGATGCTTATCCGGATTCAAAGGAGACAGGCCGGCAGCAATGAGGTCGGCATTGATGAAATTCTCGCAACCTGCCAGAGAAGGCAGATACTCCAAAGCGAAAGTGGTTTTACCCGCCCCATTGGGCCCTGCAATGATCCAGCACACCGGCATGCGATTGCCCTCGCGAGTTCAAACAGCAGGGTTAGTAATCGGACTGTATTTTACCCAAAGACTCTTTTCCCAAGGCGTTGCACTTTGAGCACGCGAGACAGGTTGCGGCCAGAAAGAAACGCACTTGCGCCGCGCCCCGGTTTCCAGTAATTTGCGCCACCTTTGGGGTGCTGCGCGCATCAAGCGTGGCTGAGAGAGACCCACCGAACCTGTACGGGTAATGCCGTCGTAGGGAGCGTGCGGCAAGGCGTCATCCTTGCGCGCCTGATCTTGGCGATCGACTGCCCGGCAGAACCTTTTTTGCCTGGAGCCTCACATGAACGCCAATGAAAAATTCATCGCCTCGAGCGCCGCAGTGGACGAGGCCGCTATTTTGCCCTTGCCCAATTCCCGCAAGATTTATGTCGAGGGCTCGCGGGCGGACATCCAGGTGCCGATGCGCGAGATCTCTCAAGCCGACACGCCCACTTCGATGGGCGGCGAGCACAACCCGCCGATTTTCGTTTATGACTGCTCTGGCCCTTACAGCGACCCGGCAGCGAAGATTGATATCCGCGCCGGCCTGCCCGCCCTGCGCGCTCAATGGATTGAAGAGCGTGGCGACACCGAAGCTTTGACGGCACTCTCAAGCGCGTTTGGCCGCGAGCGGGCAGCCGACCCAGCCACCCAAGAGCTACGTTTCCCCGGCCTGCATCGCCAGCCGCGCCGCGCCCGGGCTGGCATGAATGTCTCGCAGATGCATTACGCCCGCAAAGGCATCATCACGCCTGAGATGGAATATGTCGCGATTCGCGAAAACCTGCGCCGCGAGCATTACATCGAAACGCTGAAAGCCAGCGGGCCCACTGGCGCGCGCATGGTCGATCTGCTCGCCCGCCAGCATCGTGGGCAAAATTTCGGTGCGGCGATTCCTGAGATCATCACCCCGGAATTCGTGCGCGATGAAGTGGCCCGCGGCCGCGCCATCATCCCGGTCAATATCAATCACCCGGAAATCGAGCCGATGATCATCGGCCGCAATTTCCTGGTGAAAATCAATGCCAACATCGGCAATTCCGCGGTGACCTCCTCGATCGGCGAGGAAGTGGAAAAAATGACCTGGGCCATCCGCTGGGGCGGCGACACGGTGATGGATCTCTCCACCGGCAAGCACATCCACGAAACCCGCGAATGGATCATCCGAAATTCGCCCGTGCCGATCGGGACGGTGCCGATCTATCAGGCGCTGGAAAAGGTGGAAGGCCGTGCCGAGGAGCTCACCTGGGAGATGTTCCGCGACACGCTCATTGAGCAGGCCGAGCAGGGGGTGGATTATTTCACCATCCATGCCGGGGTGCGGCTGCAGTATGTGCCGATGACGGCCAAGCGTATGACCGGGATTGTCTCGCGCGGTGGCAGCATCATGGCCAAGTGGTGTCTCGCTCACCACAAGGAAAATTTCCTCTACACGCATTTCGAGGAAATCTGCGAAATCATGAAAGCCTATGACGTCTCGTTCTCACTGGGCGATGGCCTGCGCCCGGGCTCGTTGTATGACGCCAATGATGACGCGCAACTGGGTGAATTGAAGACCCTGGGCGAGCTCACCGAGATCGCCTGGAAGCATGATGTGCAGACCATGATCGAAGGCCCGGGCCACGTGCCGATGCAGCTCATCAAAGAGAACATGGACCTGCAGCTTGAGTGGTGCAAAGAGGCGCCCTTCTACACGCTCGGGCCGCTCACCACCGATATCGCGCCGGGCTACGACCACATCACCAGCGCGATTGGCGCGGCGCAAATCGGCTGGTATGGCACCGCGATGCTGTGCTATGTGACGCCCAAGGAGCACCTCGGATTGCCCGACAAGAATGATGTCAAGGAAGGCATCATCGCCTACAAGATCGCGGCCCATGCGGCAGATCTCGCCAAGGGCCATCCGG
>JBEAUN010000133.1:0-2523 GCA_041161415.1 Pseudomonadota bacterium
TCACACCCCCTCAAACACCCCAGCCGCCCCCATGCCCGTGCCGATACACATGCTCACCATCCCGCGCCGCACCCCTTCGCGCTGCATGGCGTGAATCAAGGTGGCGGTGCGAATGGCACCGGTGGCGCCCAGCGGATGCCCCAGTGCAATCGCGCCGCCCAAGGGATTCACTTTATTCGGGTCAAGCTGCAATTCGCGCATCACAGCCAGCGCCTGCGCCGCGAAGGCTTCGTTCAATTCAATCCAGTCGATTGCATCGAGCGCCACGCCGGCCTGCTCCAACGCGCGCGGAATGGCGGCCACCGGGCCGATGCCCATGATCTCGGGCGCCACCCCCGCCACGGAATAACCCGCAAAGCGTGCGATCGGCGTGACGCCACAGCGCTTCACCGCCGCCTCGGACATCAGCAACACCGCTGCCGCGCCATCGGACATCTGCGAGCTATTGCCCGCCGTTACCGAGCCTTTGAGATCAAAGGCGGGCTTGAGTTTGGCAAGGGCCTCGGGCGTGGTGTCCGGGCGCGGGCCTTCGTCGGTATGCACCACGGTTTCCGTGACGCGCACTTGGCCGGAAGGGTCAGGCTCAAAGCTGCGTACGGTGTAGGGCGCGATCTCGTTTTTGAATTTGCCTGCGGCAATCGCGGCCACTGCCTTGCGGTGCGAAAGATACGCGAAGGCATCCTGATCTTCGCGTGAAATCTGCCAGCGCGCCGCCACGCGCTCGGCGGTGATGCCCATGCCATAGGCTATCGCTCGTGCCTCGTCCTGCGCAAAAATCGCCGGGCTGGGCGCGGTTTTATTGCCGGTGATTTGCGGCATCACGCTCATCGATTCCACCCCGGCGGCGATCATCACCTCGGCCTGGCCCAGGGCAATCGCTTGCGCGGCATAGGCCACCGCCTGCAAGCCGCTGGCGCAGAAACGATTGATCGTCACCCCCGGCACGCTTTGCGGCAGACCCGCCAGCAATAGCGCAATGCGCGAGACATTCATCCCCTGCTCGGCCTCGGGCATGGCGCAGCCGGTGATCACATCACCGATTTGCGCGGGGTCGAGCGTGGGCACTTGATGGATGAGCTCGCGCAATGCATGGGCGAGCAGATCATCCGGGCGGGTGTGGGCAAACACACCGCGACGGCGGCCAACCGGTGTGCGGGTGGCGGCGACAATATAGGCAGCTTGCATGGGGGCCTCCTAGTTTCGCAGCGGTTTGCCGGTGTCGAGCATGTGGGCGATGCGCGCTTGGGTTTTTTCGGTTTTGAGGAGCGAGATAAAAAGCGCTCGCTCCACCGCCAGCAGCCAGGCTTCATCGACGCGCTCGCCGGTATTCACCTCGCCGCCGCACAGCGCCACCGCCACCGCGCGCGAGACGCGATAATCATGCTCGGAAATCATGCCGCCCTCGCGCATGTTGATAAGCATCATCTCCAGCGCAGCGATGCCATCACGCCCGCATACTTTGATGTCTCGTGGCGGCAAGGGTGGTCGATAGGCGGCATCCGCGAGCGCCAGCGCGCATCGTTTGGCGACAAACAGCACCTCCTGCGGATGCATCACTACCGCGTCAGCCTCGCGCAGAAAACCCAGCACCTTGGCATGCGAGGCGCTTTTCGAGGCCGTGGCCATGGCAATGGTTTGAAACACCGGCGCGATGAAGGCGAAGGGGTCTTGATTGGCAGTGCGGCTCGCCGCCTGATGGGCGAAAACCGCGAATTCCTTGCAGCCGCCACCGGCGGGGATGAGCCCCACGCCTGGCTCCACCAGGCCAATGTAAGACTCCAGCGCGGCCACACTACGGGCACAATGCATCAGCACTTCGCAGCCGCCGCCCAGCGCAAGCCCCAAGACCCCCGCCACCACCGGAATCTGCGCGTATTTAATCCGCTGCGACATGCGCTGAAAATCCGCCACCACAGCATCGAGCGCCGCGAAATCCTGTGCCGCCAACAAGGGCTGCAATGCCTTGAGATTGGCCCCGGCACAAAACGGCCCGCGAGGCTGCCAGATCACCAGGGCGCGGTGATCGCGCTCGGCGATCGCAATGCTCTGCATAATGCCTTCGATCACATCCGGCCCAATGGTGGCGAGCTTGGATTTGAAGGAAAGAATCGCCACCTCAGCCGCCGGATCATCCTGCGTGTGCCAGAGGCGAATCGCGCTCGTTTCGGTGAGCGTGATGCCCGCCTCTTCGCCTTCGCCCAAGAGCCGGTCGGGGAAATATTGCCGGCAATACACCGCGAGCCCGGATCGCGGGATGATTTTTTCCTCCCGCGCCGACCATGAGCCTTCACGCTGATGCACGCCCACCCGTCCATCGAACACCCAGCCTGGCAGGCTCACCGGCGACAAACTCTTGCCGGCTTTGATGTCCTCCTCGATCGCGGTGGCGATCATTTGCCAGCCCGCAGCGGCCCAGGTTTCAAAGGGGCCTTGCGCCCAGCCAAAGCCCGCGCGCAGGGCGCAGTCGATATCGCGGGCGCTGTGCGCGATATCTTTCAGATGCACCGCGCAATAGTGAAAGAC
>JBEAUN010000147.1:0-5596 GCA_041161415.1 Pseudomonadota bacterium
CGCGTCATAGGTGTAAGTGGCAGAGCCGGCTTGCGACAAGCCGCTGGAAAGCAAAGCAAGCAGCAGCAGGCTGCGTGCGAAAATCTGGCGTGTTTGGCGCATGAAGAGGCCTGGAAAAAGAAAGTGCGGGGTGGAGCGTGACGCAATCAATTTTGCGTTGGCAGAATAGCGGCTGGCGCCTATGGAAAGGTAGCTGTCAGAGTACAGCCCAGGGGCTAGACATTCGGCACCTGTCTTGGGTTAGGTGGCTTCGCTTTTCTTGCGGCGAACTCGAAAAACAGGTAAACCGCGGTGCGCAGTCAGCGATGCCGGGGCTGGGTTTGATTACCCCGCTGACCGCATTATGTTTTTCCCGGCATTTCAGCATGGAAGCGAGCGACGCCCAAGCCCAGACAGCCCGCCGCGCCTCATGCCGCAGCCCCGAACCACCCGGCAGGCATTCCCTTTTTTGATTGGCAGAACCATGACGGCGCCCACCTCCGCCCTCGAAGATTATTTGCTGCATCACGCGCTGATCACAAGCGAGGCGCTCTCGCGTGCGCAAGATGCGGCCAAGCAGTCGCGCGTGCGGCTGCCCGCGGCGCTCTCCGCGCTGGGGCTGGTGGGTGAGGAGGCGCTTTGCCGTGCGTTGTCTTCTCTGGCCGGCGCGCCGATGCTCTCGCGTCACGAGCTTGGCGTGCTGCGCACACTGCCCGCCGAGATCAATCTTGATTTCCTGCGCGAGCGGCGCGTGGTGCCGCTCGCGTTGGAGGCCCAGTGGGCCGACGTCGCGATGGCCGACCCCTTCGACGAGGACACGCGCAGCAGCCTCGAGTTCGCCTTTTGCCGGCCGCTGCGCTTGCGCGTAGCCCAGGCGTCCGATATTGACGACGCGCTCGCCGCCCCGCGGGAAGATGAGATCCCGCCCGACGCGAGCCTCGCCGCGCAGGATTTGGCGCTGATCAGCGATAAGGATTCCGATGCGCCGGTGATTCGCGAAGTCAGCCGCCTCGTTGCCAAAGCGCTGGAATTGCGCGCCTCGGATATTCATATCGAGCCGCAGGCCGATGCCCTGCTGGTGCGTTTCCGAATCGATGGTGAGCTGGGTGCTGCCTACACCCTGCCCCGCCGCTGGGCCGAGCCGGTGGCCTCGCGCTTGAAGCTCATGGCGCGGCTCGATATCGCTGAAAAAAGACTGCCGCAAGACGGCCGGCTGCGGCTGGCGGTGCGCGGCGAAAACATCGAATTGCGACTTGCCAGCCTGCCCACATTGCATGGCGAATCCTTGGTGCTGCGGCTCTTGGGCCAGCAGCATGTATCGCTCGCGCTCGATGCCATTGGCATGACCGCGGCGCAGCTTCGCCTCATGCACAGCACGCTCAAACAACCGTATGGGGTGATGCTGATCACCGGGCCTACCGGCAGCGGCAAAACCACCACGCTCTATGCCGCGCTCAATGCGCTGCGCCGCCCGGGTGTGAAGATCATGACCGTTGAAGACCCGATCGAATACAGCCTGCCCGGACTCATCCAGATGCAGATCAAACCGGAGATCGGGCTTGATTACGCCACGGCGCTAAAAGCGATTTTGCGCAGCGACCCGGATGTGATCATGGTCGGCGAAATCCGCGATCGCGAGACGGCGGATATCGCAATTCGCGCCGCGCTCACCGGGCATCTGGTGCTGGCCACGCTCCACACCCACACCGCAGCGGGCGCAGTGACGCGGCTTTTCGATCTGGGTGTGGAGGATTATCTGCTCGCCTCCACGCTTAACTTGAGCGTCGCACAACGCCTGGTGCGCCGGCTGTGTGCGGCTTGTCAATCCACGCGGCCGGCGAGCGATGATGAGCGCGCACTTTTTATTCGCGCCGGTGTGTGCGCGCGCGATCAAACGCCGCTTCATTTGCCCAAAGCCGAAGGCTGCCCGCAATGCCAGAGCCGAGGCTTTTCTGCGCGTCTGCCGCTCTTCGACATGATCCAGATCGATGAGGCGGCCCGGGGGCTGGTGCGTGCGCCTTTTGATGAATCGCGCCTGACAGCGAGCGCGGCCCATAGCGGTGTGCAGGATCTCTGGCAACAAGGGCTCGCGCGTGTGCTCGCCCGTGAGACCACGCTGGAAGAAGTGATCGCCGTGGCGGGGGCGCGATGAAAACCTATGCAGTCGACATCGCTGGCATGGCCGGACCGCCGCGGCTGGTGCAAAGCGCCTGCGCTGATGAAGCCGCGCGACAGCTTTTGCAGCAAGGGCTGATGCCCTTGGCGGTGCGTGAAGTGAGCGCAGGCGAGCGCTCCAAACGCCGCCTTGCCACCACGCCAGCCGCACTCGCACTCGCGCTGCGCCAGTTGGGCCAGCTGATTGAAGCCGGCATGCCGCTGGACGAAGCACTCTCGCTGTTGGCGCGCAGTGAAGCCAAGCCCAACAGAGCGCTCGCGACAAGGCTCCTGCAGGCCGTACGCGAGGGTGTGGCGATTTCTGTGGCGCTCTCCGCCACACCCGGGGTGAGCCCGATCGTCGCCGGCATCGTGCGGGGCGCTGAGCATGCTGGGGCGCTGCCGCGGGGGTTCTTCGCGGCAGCGGATTTCCTCGATCGCGCCCAAGAGATTCGCCGCGCGGTGTGGTCTGCGCTGTTTTATCCGATGCTATTGGCAAGCGTGGCCTGCCTTGCGACGCTGTTTATTCTGGCGGTGGTGATTCCTGAATTCGCACCGCTATTCCAGGGCGAGGAAGCCAAGCTGCCCTGGATCACCCGCGCCACACTCGCAGCCTCATCGCTGGTGGTGGGCCGGGTGTGGCTGATTGTGCTGGCGGGGCTCTCCGTGGCTGCGGTGATCGCCATGACCCAATCCCGCCGCCCGGGGCGTTTTTGGCTGCGTCTGCCGCTCTTTCGCGAGCTTGCTTTATTGCAGGCCGCCAGTGTGCTGGAAGTCTTGGGCCGCCTCATGCAAAACGGCGTAGATGCGAGCGACGCCATGCGCCTCACTGCCGAGGCAGCCCAAGGCTCGCTGCTCGCGGGCGCCTTCGCTTCAGGTGAGAGGAGGTTGCGCGAAGGCGAGAGCCTCGCGCGGATTTTCGATGGCATCAGCGCCTTGCCCGCATCCACCCGCAGCTTGATTCAGGTAGGCGAAGCCAGCGGCCAGATCGGCCGCAGCATCGTGAGTGCCGGTCGGATGCTGGAACAAGACACCCAGCATCGCATCAACCGTCTGCTCGCCATTCTCAACCCCGCGGCGGTGCTGCTGATGGGCGCAGTGGTGGCGCTGTTGGTGGCCGGCATCATGCTGGGCATTCTTGGCATCAATCAATGGGTTCTCCGATGACTGCACACCCCAACGCCCCCCGCCCTGGCGCAGCGGGCTTCACGCTGCTTGAGCTGCTCGTGGTGCTGAGCGTGATGGGGCTGATCGCGGCAGTCGTCACGCCGCAAGTGATGAACATGCTCGCCGGGGCGAAGACGCGCGCTGCCACCTTACAAGTGGAATCCCTAGTGAGCGCGCTGGATTACTACCAGTTGGATGTGGGCGCCTACCCCACCACAGAACAAGGCCTCGCCGCGCTCCACACGCGGCCGCCAAACACGCCGGGCTGGCGCGGGCCTTATGTACGAAAAAAGCAGCATCTGCTGGACCCCTGGGGCCGGGCTTTTGTGTATCGTGCGCCCGCTCAAAAGGGCGCCTTCGAGGTGCTCACCCTGGGCGCCGATGGCAAGGAGGGGGGGAGCGGCGATGATGCTGATGTCAGCAGCCTCGATGAAAAATGAGCGCGGGCTCACCATGTTGGAGATGCTGCTGGTGCTCGCCATGCTGGGCCTTATGGCGTCAATGGGCGTGGCCTGGCAAGCGGGCCGCGATGAACGTCTGCTCGACCGCGCCATGCAAAAAATAAGCGAAGACATCCGCGCCGCACGCCGCGAAGCGCAGCTCACCGGCCGCGCGGTGTGGCTTGAGATCGCCGCCGATCCGCGATCGGGTGTTGGCGTGATCGCGGCGCCGTTACCGGGTATCAGCGTGCGCTTCAAAACCACGCGCCCGGGCTTTCATGCCGATGGCTCGGCACACGCGGGGGACATCGAGGTGGCCTTCAAAGGGACTTCCCGCACACTCGAAATCCGCGCCGATGGAGGGCTCCATGTACGGGGATGATGTCTTCCGCAAGGCGCGTGGCTTGAGCCTTCTGGAGTGCCTGGTGGCCACGCTCATCGCCTCGCTTGCACTGGCCTCGCTGCTGCCCGCCGTGCGCGGCGCGATCACGCGTACGGGGCAGGATTCGCAATTGCGCATGGCCACCGAAATCGCCAGAGCCCGCCTTGAATGGCTCTCCGGCATGAGCGGCCCCCTGCCCTTGCCGGCCTCGGGCAACCAAGGCGGGCTTTTGTGGGAATGGACGGAAGAAAACGCGCCACACCCCACTTCGCCCAACACCGATGAGTCCACCGGGCCGCTTTTGAAAACAGTGGTGATCCGGGTGCGCGAGGGGGCGGACCGCGCGCCGCTCGTCGAGCTGCGAGCAGAGAGGCTTGTGTTTGCGCCATGAAAAGCACGCGTGGATTCACTCTCCTGGAAGTGCTGGTCACACTGTGCGTGACGGGGCTGTTATTTGCCATCTTGATGCCCACGCTCTCCGGCGTGATCGCGGCGGATAAGCGTCTCCAACAGCGCCAAAACCAAACCGATGAACGCGCACTCGGCGCTCACTGGCTCACCACGCTGATCCAATCCGCGCAGCCCCGCTCGCTTGGCGAAACAGGCTTTATGGGGTCTTCGCGCGAGGTGCGTTTCACCGCCCACCCGCAAGAAGCCAGCCGCCCGCATGGGCCGCTTTCGGTGCGGCTTTATCTGGCAGAAACCACCCGCGGGCAGTGGGCGCTGATGGCCGATCTCTCACAACCGCAACGCGCGATGCGCACCGAGCGTGTGCTCGACGGCTTGCAGGCGCCGCGCTTTTCTTTTCTCGCCGCTCAAGCTAGCAAGCTCGAAGACCGCTGGCAGGATGCCACCCGACTGCCTGCACTGGTGCGCTTTGAGGGCAACATCGGCGCACAGCCGATCGACATCGCCGCCGCGCCTCGGCGCAGCATCGGCAGTCGCTGTCGATTCGATGAAGTGAGCGTGACATGTCGGCACTGACCACACTTCGCCATTTCACCGCGCAGGCCCTCACAGGCTGGTGGTGTGAATTGAGCGGCCTCGCGGCAAGCGCCGCGCGATTGTCATGGCGGAAAAGCGTGATGGTGCGCGTGGAAGACGAAGCCTGGGTGGTGCAGTGGGAAGGCAAGACCTCGTCGCTTCGATTCCCGCGCGAAGACATCGCCGGGCTCGCTGCGGCGCTGCGCCGGCGGCGTGTTTGCTTGAGCGTGCCGCCGCAGCTGTTTCATCGCATCACTCTGCCCTTCCCGCCCGGTAGCCGGGTGGATGATGAAGCGGTGCGCTATGCGCTGCTGGTGCATGCGCCCATCGTGCCGGATGCGCTGTTCATCCACTGGTCGCGCAGCGGCGAGCAAGGCGAGATCGAAGTGGCATTCGCACGACGCGAAAGCGTGGATGCGCTGCGCGAGCCGCTTCATCTCGCCGGTGTGGAGTTGGCCGATATCGGCTGGGCCCCGCCGGGCGCGCGTTC
>JBEAUN010000182.1:0-16905 GCA_041161415.1 Pseudomonadota bacterium
CCACTTGCATGCCGGAAAATGCGGTATTTAATGTCGATATATTACCCACCCGCCACCTCCTTGTTCTCAGCACGTTTTACGGCTGCATCGGAGGCCTCGATTAGCGAAGCCGCCTTCAGCTGCAATAAAAGCTGATCAGCAAGGCTACGGGTCAAACCAAGCCCGCCTTGTTTGCTGACAAAATTTGCCATCTGATCGTCCACCATCTCGAGATATCCCGCACCCGCACCGTGATCTTCCCCGCTTAATGAGGTGCTCCGCACTTGGCGAAGCCACTCGCGAAGCAGCACAGACTCAAAACCAGCCACGGCTTGTTCGATCTGTTTCTTGGTGCTCGCCCCATTGAGCTGGCCTGCCGAATGTAGCGGCAGGGCGGGAGCTGAGAGATTCCAGGGAGAATCAAACATCAGATCACCTCGATGTCGGCATTGAGCGCGCCGGCAGATTTCATGGCTTGCAAGATCGCGATTAAATCCTGCGGGTTAGCGCCCATCATGTTGAGTGCCCGCACCACTTGATCAAGCGAGGCGGAATCTGCCACCTGCATTAATTGCCCGCCGGCCTGCTCGACTTCAACTTTGTCCGTGGTGGTCACTACCGTTTGCCCACCCGACAAGGGCGCAGGCTGACTGACATTCGGTGTGCGCGACACCTTGATCGTCAAACTGCCATGCGCAATGGCACATGCGCCAAGCTGCACACCCTGATTGATGACCACCGAGCCGGTGCGTGAATTGACAATCACCTTGGGAGACTCCTGGGTGCGCTGCACTTGGAGATCTTCGAGTTGAGACAAAAATGCCACTCGCTGCGCTGGGTCCTGCGGCACTTTGACTTGCAAAGCTCGCGCATCGACCGGCGTGGCGGTATTCGCGCCAAATTTCTTGTTGATTGCCTCAGCCACGCGTTGCATGAGCATGAAATCACTCCGATCGAGCTCCACTTGCAGGAATTCCTCGTCAATCGATTGCATCACTGCCCGCTCAACAATCGCGCCGCTTGGGATGCGTCCAGAGGATTGCTGATTGACCGCCACCTTGGCACCCGGTGCCGATGCTGAGGCCCCGACAATCACCACATTGCCTTGCGCCACGGCATAGACCTGACCATCGGCGCCCTTAAGCGGTGTCATCAAGAGCGTGCCCCCTCGCAAACTTTTGGCATTGCCAAGCGAGGACACTGTCAAATCCAGGGCCTGCCCAGGGCGGGCAAAAGGCGGCAAGGTTGCGGTCACGATCACCGCCGCAGTATTTTTGAGCTGCACAGAAGCGCCAGGTGGCAGCGCGATGCCCAGGGAATTGAGCATGCTGTTCATCGCCTGCAGCGTGAAGGGCGACTGCGTGGTTTGATCACCCGTGCCATCCAGGCCCACCACCAGCCCATAACCGATCAATTGGTTTGCGCGCACCCCGGCAATGCTGGCAAGGTCCTTGATGCGTTCGGCGTGGGCGGGAATGGACAGCGCAAGAAGGCAAGCGATAAGAAGTATTTTTTTCATGATCTAGAAGGGCGAGAATTTCAGCATCGCGCGGGTCAGCCAACCGGCGGATTGCGCGTCATCCGCAGCGCCACTGCCGCGGTATTCGATGCGTGCATCGGCCACCTGTGTCGAGGTGACTTGGTTATTCACCACATCATTGGGCGAGACAACACCTGAGAATCGAATCACCTCCTCTTCATTGCTGACGGCCACGCGCTTTTCGCCTGCCACCACCAGGTTGCCATTGGGCAAAACCTCGATCACCGTCACGGTGATGGTGCCGATGAAATCATTGGCTGCCGTGGCGGTGCCTTTGCCTTCGGATTTAATGGCGCCTGTTCCTGATGCGCCGATGCCAGCCAGTCCGGCTGCAAAGGGCACGCTGGTGGCACTGCTGATCGACGCATCGCCGGAGGCGCTGCGTGATGCGGTGGCGCCGCTCTTGCGACTGGCGGCAGTGGATTCCTTCAACACCACGGTCAGCGTATCGCCCACCGCGCGCGCCTTGCGGTCCTCGAACAGTGGGCGGTAGCCATGGGCGGGCACCAGGCTGCCCGGGCTGGCCGGCACACTGGCAATCATTCTTGGGCGCGTGGTTGTGGGGCCCGTCACCAGGCTGCGATCGGCGCTTGCACAGCCGCTTATTACCGCAGCAATCGTCAGCAGAAAAAGAGAGCGTTTCATGACTCACCTCACAGCTGAGCAAGTTTCTGGAGCAATTGGTCTGAGGCCGTAATGGCGCGGGTATTCACTTCATAGGCTCGCTGCGCCTGGATGAGACCGATCAACTCCTCGGCGATATTCACGTTGGAGGCTTCGGTGTAGTACTGGCGCAAATTGCCCAGGCCATTTGAGCCAGGCGCGCCTTGTGTCGGATTGCCAGAGGCTGCCGTCTCACCAAAAAGATTCCCGCCCAGGGAAGCCAGCCCCCCCGGATTAGCGAAGCCGACCAATTGAATCTCACCCACCTGCTGCGGCGCTGTCTGCCCGGGCAAGCTTACATAGACCTGCCCTGTGTCGCTGATGGTGATCGCCAGCGCATTGGTCGGAATGGTGATTCCCGGCGATACCACGAGGCCGTTGGCCGTGACCAATTGGCCTTGGTTGTCGCGGGAAAAATTTCCATCTCGCGTGTAGCCCAGAGTCCCATCGGGAAGGGTGACTTCGAAGAAACCGCCGCCGTTGATCGCCACATCCAGCGGGTTTTCAGTGCGATTGAGCGCGCCTTGTACAAAGATGCGTTCGGTGGAGGAATTTCTCACCCCGGTGCCATATTGCACGCCACTGGGGGCGATGGCCTCGCCACCGGTTGGCCCACCTGCCTGCCTTACGCTTTGATAGAGGAGATCCTCGAACACCGGCTTGACCCGTTTGAAGCCAGTGGTGGCCGCATTGGCCAGATTGTTCGAGATCACATCGAGATTGGACTGTTGCGCATCGAGTCCGGTTTTTGCAATCCACAACGAACGAATCATGGCGCCCCCCGATCAGTGGCAGACAAGTTTCAACCGCGCGACAAATTTAATAACTGATTGGCCGCGCGAGAATTCTGCTCGGCCGTCTGCAATAACTTGAGATTGAATTCAAACAGCCGCGTCTGCGAGATCATTTCCACCATCGCATTGGCAGCAGAGACATTGCTGGTTTCAATCGAGCCCTGGCGCACTCGAACCGCCGCATCCGGCTCGAGAACCTGTCCCGGGACACGGAAGAGACCATCTTCACCACGCACAAGCTGGCGATCTTCTGGCTTGACGAGCTTCAACTTGCCCACCTGGGTCGAGGCTTTCTCGCCGGGCAATCTAGCTGACACCCTGCCGTCATCTGCCACATCGACATGCGCGCCAAGCGGGATGGAGATATCGCCGTCTTCACCCAGAACACTCAGGCCTGATGCGGTTTTCAGCATCCCCTCGGCATCCAGCATGAAGCGGCCCGCGCGGGTGTACCCCTCGTTGCCATCGGGGCCTGCCACGGCGAAAAACCCCTCACCCTGAATGGCGAAATCCAGCGGGTTGCCGGTGGTCTCGATCACGCCCGGCGCAAACGATGAACCGGGTGTGGAATCCACCACAAAGCTGCGCGTGGCCTCTCCCTCACCCGACATCGGCACCGCACGAAAAGTGGCAATCATTTCGCGAAATCCAGGCGTGCTGGCATTTGCGAGATTATTGGTGGTGGTCGCCAGCTGCCCCATGCTGTGCTTGGCGCCGGTCATTGCGGTGTAGGCGAGGCGATCGAGCATGTTCGTCCCTTACGCTTATCGAGCCAGACTGATGGTGCTCTTCAGGATCTCATCCTGGGCGCGGATGGATTCTGAGTTCGCCTGATAGTTGCGCTGCTGGATCATCAGATTCACCAGCTCGCTCGCCATGTCGATATTGGCTTCTTCCAGCGCGGTGTTGCGCACCACGCCGAAAGAGCCAGATCCCGGGACACCGATTAGCGCTTCACCCGATGCTACCGTCTGGGCGAAAAGATTCTGGGCGATCGGCGAGAGGCCCTCGGTACTTTTGAACTGTGCAAGCACAGCTTGCCCAGCGATCAGCCGCCTACCATTAGAATAAATGCCGGAGAGATAGCCGTTTTCGTCGAAGGAAACAGCGTTTAGCGCACCGATCTGAAAACCATCCTGACTAAGGCTTTTGATTTCAAAATCGGCGGAGTAACGTGTGGAGTCCGTTAGATCAAGCCTAATAGGCTGGAGGTTCTTGGCACCATCAGCGCCAGTGACGACTGTAAAATCAAAATAAGTTTTAGTGACCGCTTCGCCCGTTTTCTGGTCGCGGTATATCGACTGAGTGTTATTACCGCCAAAAAACTTTAGCGTCTTTTCATCTCCCGGATCACTGGAGACTTTTAGTGCATAGTCATCGGTGTCCGAATCATCACCTTCCAACGTACCCGCCGGGGCCTCTGATACAGTTTCATAGGAGGCGCCCGTATTCTTCACCCAAGAGACATTGCCATCCACATCCGTCACAGACATATACATTTTGTAGCGCTGCACAGTTTGCGTAGTGGTGTCATTGCTTTCATTCTGAAAGCTTGCACTCGTGTCCGCGACACGCCGGTAATACACCTTTACCGTGTTCTTGTTGCCCGCTGGGTCATAAATTGAAAACGCGGTTGCATGAGAGAAGCTACTGTCGTTATTTGGGTCAAATGGCTTTGGGGTCTCGACGCCCGGGTTCTTTTTGAGTTCGCCCCGGCCATCGAGGTTCACGGCGAGTGTCGCATTTTCCGTGGCTTCCGGTGCTTTCTGAGCCGGCGGTAAGGTTAGCTGCACAATATCATTGGTCACACCATCGCCCCTGGCATTCGCCGCGTAACCCATGAGATACAAGCCCGTTGCGTTGACAATATATCCGTCCTTATCCGCGGATAGCTGGCCGTTTCGCGTGAAGTAAATCTGCCCCGGGTCAGTGGTGTTTTTTGAACACAACTTGAAGAACCCCCCGCCGTTGATTGCCAGATCAAGCGGTGACGTTGTGGTTCGGATAGCCCCTTGGCCGAATTGACGACGCACTGAAACACCACCCACACCTTGGGCTGCACGCCCCACTTCAGTTGAGTTGAGTGCGCGAAAATATTGATCGACGAACATATATTCGCCGGCTTTGTACCCAACAGTGTTGGAATTCGAGATATTTGTGCTGGTTGCATCGATAGCACCCGCAGATGCCCTTAAGCCCCCGACACCAATATTAAAACCACTCAATGACCCGGCCATGTTCAGTCCCTCCTTATTTCAACCATTCAATGACATCGCCCGAGCCGACAGCCCTGCCATCAGCCAGACGGATTTGCAGAGCATCGCCGTCACGCCCCACCGAAACCACTTGGGAAGCCACCAGCGAGCTGACAGAGAGATTGCCCCCGTCTGCAGCCGCCCCTCGAAACTCGATCCTGTATCTACCAGCCGGCGCACTCCCCCCATCCTTCATGCCACCATCCCACTGCAATCGGGCCTGACCGGCTCTTGACGCCCCCAGCGAGACCTCATCAACGACCTGCCCCAGGTCATTCATGATCAGCGCCCGCAAATCAGTCGCATCAGACGCTAAGCGGGCACCGACGACGACAGGCTCACCCGTGAAGTCAAATTGACTGCCAGCAACCAGTGCATTGCGTCCTACCACCTGCGACAACCCCATGAAATCGCTGGCCTTGATCTGGCTCAGAAAGGCCTGCACGTTGGCATTCAAATCACTAATGCCCTTCATGGTGTTGAGCTGCGAGAGCTGCGAGGTAAATTCAGACGGTTTGGCAGGATCCATCGGATTCTGGTTTTGGATCTGCGCCATCAGCATTTTCAAAAAATTGTCCTGGATGTCCTTGGCTGATCCAGCGAAGGCATTCGGACTGGTCGGCGTTTTGGCTGCCACCGGCTGATAGGCCGGCACACCAGGCGGGAGATTGATCGTACTCATGGTCTCACCTCCAATCAGCTACGACCCAAATCGAGGGTCTTGAGCAAAAGTTGGCGCGATGTGGTCATCGCTTCGATATTCATCTGGTAAGAGCGGGCAGCGGAAATCATGTCCACCATCTCTTCCACCGGATTTACATTCGGCAATTCCACAAAGCCGGAGGCATCCGCATTGGGGTGCCCCGGTCGATGCACCTTACGAAGCGGGCTTTGATCCTCGACCACCGAAGCCACCTCCACACCAGCGGCTGCCTCACCGGCAAGCGGTGCAGTCTGGAAATACACGTGCTTCGCCCGATAAGCCTTGCCATCCGGGCCGCTGACGCTTTCCGCGTTGGCCAAATTCGAGGAAACCACATTCAACCGCTTGGCCTGTGCCACCAGTGCAGTCGCGCCAATATGAATCGATTTAAGAAGGCTCATGATCACTGCCCTGTAATGGCCGACAGCCGCGAGCGCAGCGCCGAGTTGAGGAATGTCAAGGTGGCTTCGGTCATCAAGGCGTTTTCACCGAATTGCGCGCGTTCCACATCGGGATCAACCGTGTTGCCATCCAGGCTTGGCTGCTGGGCGGCGCGATAGAGGAGCTTGGGATCATCGGCCATGCCAAGGGCGGCTTGATGGGCGCGATGACTGCGCGAGACCGGCAATTGAGCTTGCGGGGCAGCAGCCCCTAATTGCTCACGCAAAGCAGCGGCAAAATCAATATCGCGCGCCTTGTAGCCGGGTGTGTCGGCATTGGCCAGATTGGAGCTCAAGACCTGCTGACGATAGCTGCGCAGTTTGAGCGCTGCGGCATGGAACTTGACCGAATCGAACTCAGGTACTCCGCTCATGGTTTTCCCCAATACCTTTCGACAGGGTCACTCCCTGCAAGGGCTATGCCATGAACATGATGCAAAAGACACCAAGAGGAGCCAGTGCTATCCGTAGCGCCACTGTCCGGCAAGAGTTGCCGGTGTAAACCGGCAAAACCTGCAAGCCTTGCCGCCCACTATCCGACCAGCGGCGTAGCGGGCAGGGCTTTGTTGGCGGGACGCGCGAGACGCCATGGTTAAACTGCCGACACGCTTTGCGACACCCCCGCGAGGAAACATGGTCGGCGTTTTTATGGTCAGTGATTACGCCCTGCTTATTGCCAGTCTGGCGGCACTGACTCGCGGCCCGACTTCACCCGTACGGTGGCTAGGGTTTGCCGATCGGCTGGCAGAAAACCCGCATCCATGGGGTGAGCCCGTGCCCGATGTGTTGCTGATAGACACAGATGGGAATCGCGGCGAGTGCTTGGCGTGGCTCAAATCGCATCCACGCGGGAAGCCACGAGTACTTACCCTCGCTCGTAAGGCTGAACCTGGCGTTGTTGACGAATTGATGTCCGCCGGCGCAAGCGGCGTAATTGATGGGCAATGCACTGAGGCCGGATTCTGGAAAGCCATCGAAAAAGTGGCGCAGGGTGAAATTTGGCTCGACCGTCATTCCACGGGGCGGCTTTGGGCAAGACTCTCCAACCAAGAGCGGGCTCATGCTGAACAAGACGCACTAACCGCACGAGAACGAGAGATCCTCTGCCTCATCGCTCGCCACTGTGGCGAGCCCACCCGCGCGCTTGCCGATCGCTTGCACATCAGCGAGAGCACGCTTCGCAACCACCTCACCTCGATCTACGAGAAATGTGGCGTCCCCAATCGGGCGGGACTGGTCGCACATGCCCTCAAAAATGGTTTTGGCTAGCACCAGACACAGGAGGAATCTCCTACCAAAAATGGCGCTTCCTCCGTTCTTGATCCGAGCGGGAAACCTTAGAGTTTGGCCTGCGGCAAACGGGCCCGGCAGCAAAGCCGCACAGGAGCAGTCCTCAGTGAATCACACTTCAAGGAGAACGCAAATGCAGCTCATCCAAAAAATCATGATCAGTGCCGGTATTCTCGTCGCAAGCGCTGGGTCGGCCATGGCCAACGGTGATTACCAAACCGACTGCGTCGTACCCGGCGCAACCAAACTTGAAAAGCCAGGCGGCGCCATCGCATTCTTCAGCGCCAATACCAATGCTGGTGGTGGCAATGGCGGCGAGGTTGCGGTGTTGCTTGGCCCCGAGGAGGAGGGTGGCTCTTATTGCTACTCAGGCATCCCGAGTGACGATAAGGGCGTGCAATACGGTAATGCGCAAAACCCCTGGTGGCCGATTGCCACCGATCCGGGCAATTCAAAGTAATGCGCTGACGCCCAAAAAGAACCCGCCTTCAAGGCGGGTTCTTGTACTTCCAGTCGGCTGCCTCACGCTGGATCAGGGCGAAAATGAAACCACCGCCTCTGTTTCGTTTTGCTGCACCGGTCTGGCATTGGGTGTAAAACTGCCCGAGTAGGCCATGAATTGCTGACGGGAAATATGCACTGGTTCGCGCATTATGAACCATGCCACCCCTTCTGTGCATGGGGGCTGCGTGAGTGAGCCGATGTAGTGAAAATGGCTTTTGTTATCGGGCAACAACTGCTTCGTCTCGATCGCCACAGTGTTGGCACCATCGCTGCCAACAAGCGACAACAAGCGCTCAATCGACGGATTTTTTTCGGCTGCAACTTGCACCGGCACCGATACGATGGCGTGCTTTCCCTCCGCGGAGCGGTGGTGCAGATAGATCGACATCACGGGCGCAATGCCATCCACTCTACCCTCACCGGGCATGCGGAACTGTACCGACTCAAGGTAATAGGTTTCACCCAAATGCGTAAGGTAAGCGCCGGCATGGGTGAGCGCTTTAAAACCTCCGCCTGGCGCCTTCACCACCCTCGCGCCAACCGAGGCGTAAGAGAACGTGAATTTCGCCGCTGCGCTATACCCGGCCCTCGCAGACCAAATGTCAATCGGAGACTGCATCCTGCCAGTACCGCAAGCACGAAACTCCGGACTGAGGTTTCCCCAGGCAGAGGGTCCATTGGCGACCGCGTAACCCCATCGCGCACCCGGGCCTGGGCGCGGTCTGGAGGCAGCCGAAGCCGGCGATTTTCCATTGCGGCGACTGGCAGCTTGGTCACCCTCACCGGGGCTGCTGCGCTCCCTCGCAGCATCCGCGTTATCCCAATCACTCGTACGTATCAACACCTCGGTCATACCAGAATTTACACTGGCCAAGGCTGAACGTAGCACCGCTTCAGCATTTGCAGGCGTAGCCGTCTTGATACGCGGCGAGCCGGATGCCGCAGCCTCGGATTTGTCATTGCCCATGCCCGTAGCGCGCTCTTTCTCGCCAACCCTGGAATGCCCTGCCGCCGCTCTTTCGGCAGGTGAAACGCTCTTGCGGCTAAATACGGAGGGCATGGCGCTCTGGGCAAAAGCAAGATGTGCAGCCAACACCATGCATAACGCGACAAGCCCTTTTTCCTGACTCCGCTGCATTTTCTGCCCCCTTTCACCCCCCCGCAAGAGGAAGCGCGTCATGTCTGTTTGCCGCGCCGCCCTGCATCCTTAATCTCTCCGCCGGGCCCGTCCCCAGCCTTTTCATCACCCATGGGCACCGAGGCCTTGGGACCCGCCGACTTCCCGGACGAAGGCGCCTTGCGCGACTTACTCCGTTTTTTCGCCGGTTCTGAGGTCGGCGGCTTTTCCTGCTTGATCACCTCCGGTGCCGGCGTGGGCGCTTCCACCACCGGCTCTGAGACCACAGGCGTCACCTCAATCGGCAACGGCTTTTTGGGCAACAACACTTCGCATTTCAACACCCCCGTCGGCACCGGACGCGCTGCCACACCGTACTCGGAGGGCGTCGGTCTTGCCACCTCGGGCTCTGCGGACAGACTCACTAAGCGGTGTAACAATCCATGCTGTGGCACAGCCGGCGAAGCCTCCAGCAGCACATCACAAAGCTGCACTCGACGTTCTATTTCCCGCGTAGCCAGGTAGTAGCCATCAGCAAGCGTCCTGGCGATATCCTGCACACAGATTTCCCAATTTAGCAGGCCATTTCGCGATGCATAGTGGTTTTTCAAACCCTCATCCCGAATGCGCCTGGCGATGCATTCCATCTCTCTACCTCTGACCATGAGACTCACGCAAATCGGGTCGGAGAGTGTCATTTCCGCTGGGGGCGTAATGGCACAGGAGGGCGTTGCTTGCATCCAGGCTCGCTTGATTCTGGACTCGGGGGACTCAGTCGCATTCGCGACCACATTATCTGCCTTGGTGGCAAAACCACCCATCATCTCGCAGCCTGTGCAAAGCACGGCGAGCACCATCAAAACGCTAAGGTTGTGGCGGGGATTCAAGGCCATGGCGTATGAACTCCAAAGAAGGCTCCAGCGCGCGTTCGATCAAGCGCGGCAAATCCGGCATTACCAGCCCCAGTGCCAGCAAGCCCAGTGGCACGCTCAACGCAAAGCCGACGGAAAACAGGTTGAGCTGCGGGCTTGTCCGGCCAAGCACGGCCTGCATCATTGAAAACAACACGTGAATAGCAAAAATAGGCGCGGCAAGCACCAGACCCAGACGAAATGCCGATGTCATCAACATCACCAAGGCCTCACGATCCCATGCCTGGGGCCAATGTCCAAATGGCACCACGGTAAAACTTCTTGCCAGCACATCGATGAGAATCAAATGCACATCCATCAGCAACACAATCGCCAGCGCACACATCCCCATGAATTCGCCAATCACACCAGAGGGCAACGCTGCATCACGCGCATAGGTGGAAGCGAAGCTCAAACCGGTTTGTACTGACAAGACTTCCGCCGCGAGATCGACCGCCATCAAACCCAGACGAATCACGAACCCGACAGTAATACCGATCAGCACCTCAACCCCCGCCGACAAAAAGGTGATGCTCTGGGGCCCAAGCTCGGCAATTCTGGGGGATGCAAGCGGCATCAGGCACAAGGCCATTACCAGGGAAATCAGCACCCGCAAGCGCAAGGGCGCAGCCCTGAATGACAACATAGGTGCAGACAAAAACATGCCAAAAAGACGCAGTGACACCAGCATGAAAGCCAGCACAGCCTGAGTGAGCCAATCAGCACCGACTGCAATGCCCATGGTCAATTGAGAATTGAAGGAATGCGCGCCAGCATCTCGCGCACATAATCGGCAAAGAGCGACAAGGTCACCGGGCCGGCGAGCGCCACCACCAAGGCCAGCACAATGAGCTTGGGCACGAAGGCCACCGCCGCCTCATTGACCTGCGTGGCCGCCTGCAACACCCCCACCACCAGGCCCACCACCAGCGCCGATAACAAAGGCGGCCCCGCCATCACCGCGACCATCTTCAAGGCTTGCAGGGCAAGATCGATGACCAGCGAGATATCCATCGCCAACTCCTTTCGGAGACACTTAGGTTCCCTTGAAACTCTCCACCAAAGATACCGCCAAGAGCCCCCAGCCATCGGCCAGGGCAAAGATCACCAGCTTGAGCGGTAGAGAAAACATGATGGGCGAAACCATCACCATCCCCAGGGAAGTCAGGATGCTGGCCACCGCAAAATCAATGACGATGAAGGGAAGGTAGATCATGAAGCCGATCAAAAAGCCCGTCTTGATTTCGGAGATGGCAAAGGCGGGCACCAGCACCACCAGGGGCACCTCATCACGCGACCCAATGGCTTTGCCGTGCAGTTTGGCAAACAGATTGAGATCTTCATGGCGGGTTTGGCGCAACATGAAAGCCTTGAGTGGCTTCAAGCCGGTATTGACGGCTTCCTCAAACCCCATCTTGCCTTGGGAGTACGGCTGCCAAGCATCGGCATGGACGCGCTCGAACACCGGGCTCATGATGAAAAAGGTCAGAAAAAGCGATAAGCCCACCAACACGGCGTTGGGCGGAATCGCCTGCAAGCCCAGTGCCTGCCGCAGCAATGAAAACACGATCAAAATGCGCGTGAAGCTGGTCATCAGCATCAGCGCAGCAGGCAGGAAGCTCAAAGCCGTGAGCGCCAGCAACGTCTGCACCGGCACCGTATACGTGGTGCTGCCCTTGCCGCTCGCGACTGCATCCACCAAGGGGAGAGACTGTGAATACGCCGCCCCCACCACCCACACCGGCATTGTCAGCACAGCGTAGCGAAGAAGGCGGGAGACGGTCATTTTTTTATCTTCTTGAGTAAATCCGCGAAGAGATTCTCAGGTAACCGACCGCCCGGCTGCGGCACATCTTCCGGCGAGAGCTCGGTCAGCATGGTGATCTGCTGAGGGGTGTGCCCCAGCAAAAAAAACCGGCTGCCCACATGTACCACCACCAATCGCTCGCGCGGGCCAAGAGCTTGAGCAGCCACCAGCCTCATCGAAGAGGCAGCCCCCCCAACGGCATTGCGCTTCATCAGCCAGGCAAGCGCGGCCACCGCAGCGGCCAGCATGGCCAGCATCAGCACACTGACGAAGGTGTAGCCCGCGGAGCTCTCGGCCGCCAACACGGGGGATGACGCGCCGAGCATCGGCATAACGCTTAAGGGCAAGCGCCAGCCCACCCCGCTGCCAACCACTGAGCCTGGCTCAAAGCGGTCCGCCGCCAAGCGCGTTGCAGACACCATCGAGAGATGAGAAATATCGAGGCTTGGCATGCGGGCTACAGAAAAAAATGTCAATGCGGTGATGATGCAGCAGTCAAAGCAATTTGACTAGAGCCTAGTGTCGCATGCTGATGGAATGCATACGAAAAAGTCGACAGCAGCCCCGATGCTTTACCGATTGAGCTTACGCAGGCGCTCGGTAGGCGTAATGATGTCAGTCAGGCGAATGCCATAGCGATCATTGACAATCACCACCTCGCCTTGCGCGACCAGGCAGCCATTGACCAGCACATCCAGCGGCTCGCCCGCCAGGGCGTCGAGCTCCACCACCGAGCCGTAGGCCAGCCCGAGCAGCTTGCGAATCTCCATCCGCGCACGCCCGAGCTGCACGGTGACCTGCACGGGCACATCGAGCACGAGATCAATATCATGTTGAGTCGCTTGGCCGCCGCCGGAATCATCCAGCGAAGCAAAGCTCGCCGCGCGCACTGCGCCTTCTCCAGCCGGCCCGCCCCCCGCACCCACGCCTTCCGCATCACTCATGATCTCACCTCGTCTTTCAAGAGCCGCTATCGACGGCTTGCTTTATCAAGCAACTGGGAGGGATGTTTGACATGACTCACCTTGATTGCGTAACGCCCGTTGCGCACCCCGTACTGGCCCAACACCATCGGCATGCCATCGACATATGCCGTAATCGGCTCCATCACCTCGATCGGCACAATATCCCCCACGTTGAGGGCAAGCACATCGGCAATACGCATTTCTTCGCGCGCCAGCACTGCTACCAACTCGACTTCTGCGGATTGCACCTCGGCTTCGAGACGTTCGGTCCAGTGGGTGTCGATTTCCGCTTGCAGCTTGCGGGTGGGCTCGCACAGCAAAGGCTTGATGCTATCGAGCAACCAATACGGCACACAAAAATCGAGGTGCGCCTCATGGCCATTGAGCGTCACTTTGAAGGCACACTGCAACACCAGATCGCTCGGGTCGGCGATATCCGCCCGGGCAAAGCTCGATTCTTCGCGCAGGTACTCGAATCGCAAGGGCTCCACAGGCTGCCAGGCTTTCTCGTACTCCACCATCAACCCATCCATCATGCGCCGCAGAATGCGAAGCTCAGTGGCAGAAAGATCCCGCTCAATCGGCTTGGGTGGCAGCCGGCGATCCCCCCCGAACAGGGTATCCACAACCAAATGAACCAAGGTGCCGCTGACCACCCAGCCGACCGTCCCGCGCAAAGGGTGAGCTTTAACAAGTGTGATGTGTGGACTCCCCTTCGCGGCGCCCATCACATCCGCAAAAGGACAAACCCGAAAAGGCTCCGCCGAGATTTCCACCGGTCGTCGAATCAAATTGAGCAACACCCCCCGCGCCGCTGCCGCAAAACGGTCGTGGATGTAGTCCAGCGTCGGCATGGGACGCACGCCTATTCCCTGAGGCATCTCAAATACCGAGAGCGGTCGTGGCGCCCTCTCCTCCGCTATCGCAGGCGCGACAGACTCCTCGGCGGGTGAGCTGGCCTCCCCTTCGCCTTCGCTTTGTTGCCCCTCATTGATATCAGATTCGGTGTCGGTCATGCCATCAACCTATTGCATGATGAAGCTGCTGAACAGAACCCCCTGCACAGGCAAATCCATTTCACTCACCTCAACCAGCTTTGACGCCGCCTTACCCGTCGCACCGCCCGACGCAGCAAGATTACGCGGCATCACGCCAAGACGCTCGAGATTGCGCAGCTCTGCGCCAGTCGGGTCTCGCGATAAGGCGTAAATTGCCGTTAGTTCAGGCTCCAGCACCGCATTGATCACCAGCGCCATGTCGACCGTAAGTTGCGACTTGCCTTCAACAGTGGCGAGCACTTCCATTGGGCGCTGCGACAAGACCGTCAACAGGCGATCACGGATGAGGGGCAACATCGCTTTGATTCTGCCTTCGGTGGCGGAATCCGAGGTGCGCAACACCACGCGCGCCTGCAGGAAATGCTCGCCGCCACGGCCGGGCAGATTGACGAGGAAATCATCCATCTGCACAAAAACCGGCGGCTTCATTTCCTTGGCCGAGCGTCCACCGCCTTCAGCGTCTTTCGCTTCCGCATCTTTTTTGGCCTTCATCATCATGAAGCCCGCGCCCGCCGCGGCCAGCACCACCACACCGAGGATAATAAAAAGCAGCTTCTTGGATTTCTTGGGTGGCGCAGCGTCTTTTGCATCCTCCGACATGCTTATCTCCTGAAGTCAAGGCGCTTTAATGATATGACTTACGCATAAAAGTGGATGCGAGTTTGATCATCCAATGACCCCGCAACCGGCTCGGGCAGCATTGCCGCCACGCGTTCGGCCGATGTCGTGCTCATCACCGCGAAACGGGGCTGCTGCCACGCATCCCTTTGGCCCGCGCCACCACTGCCTTGGCGCAAATCGACATTCAGCGACAAGCCTAAGCCAGCAAAGTCATCATGCAAACGGCGCATTCCCTGCTCTAATTGATCGCGCGCGGCACTGGTGCTGGCCTCGACCACCATGCGCGCCACCCCTTTACCATCGATGCTCAAATCGATTTTCAGTGCACCCAAGTCCGGTGACGTGATCTCCATCACCGCACGCCCACCGCCCGCCCCAGCGAACTTAACGATTTCACCATTCAATTGCGCTGCGGGCACCAGTGACACCTGTTGCACAGGCGGCGCACTCACAGCCGGCGTCGCCGGAAGCGACTGCGACACCCCCAGCGCGGGATTGATCCCGGCCAATGGAACCGCATCATCCGGCCGTGTTTGATCCAGCAATGGATCAGAGAGGGCCAGCCCCGCTGGCGCAACATCAGGCAGCGCAAGCTCGATCATCGGCTCAACAGGCAACTCGACAGTTCGTTTGGTTGTCGCGACTGCGGCCGCACTCACGGGGGAAAGCACCGCATTGATCCAAGCCTGATCCGAAAGGCTTGGGGTCGCCTCACCGGAGGACAACTGCGCAAGCGTTACGCTCCCTATCGAGGCGCTATCGCCATCCAAGGAGGACACATCATCTGCCGTCACCACGGGCACGCCCAACTGCTGCGGCATGGCCACATCGCGCGCAGACTGAGTCACCGTCACCTGCTGCGCCACCGGTCGGGGCTGCTCAGGCAGGGCGGGCAAAGCCACCGCGCCGTCATCGGCCGCAGATTGGATTGGCGCTGTCACCCCCATGACCAAGCCCGACTTTTCCTCTACCAAGCCAGCCGACGGCAAAGCCTGGTTTGCCAGGCGCTCACTTGCCTTTTGAGACGAATTGGCAACCTGAGACTGCCCTTCGGGCGCCATCAAGCCCGCCTGCGCCTGACTCTGCTGAAGGGTTTGTTCAGTCACTTGAAGCGCTTGAACTGGAGACTGCGGCGTTATGCCGGCGGTAACATCAACGACCTTTTTCGCAGCCTGCACAAGATCGATTGCAGCGCTTCCCGTCGTTTGTACGGTTTGAGCGTCGAGCGCACTTGCCTCGATGACGATGGCCTGCAATACCACGGGCATTACTTCGGCAACTTTTGCCGGCACCACACTCCCTTCGGGCGGCATATTTTGCCCCTCCGGGGTGACCGGTGCATCTGCCTTGGCCTGCTCTTCTATCTTTTCTGAAGCATCTTTCTGCTTGGCTGACTTGCCCTCATCAACAGGCTTATCTTCCTCTGCAAGTGCATGCAGAGCATCTTTGAAAGCAGACGAAAAATCTTCCCCTTCCTCCACCTGCAAACCCGATGCCACCCGGTTTGCGGAAAGGGGGGTTTGGGTGGCTTTCAGATCAACAACCGGCAAGGTATTCATCAGCAAGACTCCGCTCGGGTCATGACGACCGATCAGATGCATCATTCATGCCACCGATTATTTTTCTCGCCGCAATACTTTCCTCGATCTCGCGCGCCTCCAAGCGATCTCGCTCCACGGCGAGGGCAGCCAGCCGTTTGCCCAGTATTTTTTTCAGGCCATCTGCCTGCAGGTGCGTGCGAAGCGCATCGGCCTTTGCCCGATCCAGATTTTCTTCGAGCTGCCCGACCACCAGCTTCTGGCTGTGGGCGGTCTGGGCGAGTTTCCGCTCAAAATCGAGCGTGGCCATCAATTCAGCGGGGGTCGAGCCTGCCTGTGCCTTGCTTACCATCTGCAGACGATACTCACGCGCGTAGTTATCGAGCTGCGAGACGACGCCCTGCACGCGATCAAGCTCGCCGCGGGCGCGCTTTAACAAGACGAGTCGCTTCTCCTCCTGCACATTCAAAAGCCTCAGCATCAATTGCAAGGTCTTGATCATGCCCCACCCACCAAGGCACGCAGGGCTTCGACTGCATCGCGCACCGACACCGACTCATCGATTTCCTGACGCAGAAAAACCTCCATCCTCGGCCATAAGCGCAAGGCAGCATCGAGCTCTGCATCACTGCCCGGCGCATAGGCGCCCATCGACACCAGATCGCGGCCTCGCATATAGCGGCTGTAGAGCTGCTTGAATCTTCTGGCGGAGGCCAGGTG
>JBEAUN010000209.1:0-2745 GCA_041161415.1 Pseudomonadota bacterium
GTGTCCTTTTGTAGAATCGTGTGGGTTGATAGCCGGTAGTCGATCCCGATCGTACAAAGTGAGTGTCCCTTTGTAGATCTCCCTTTGTAGATCGTAGATCTCCCTTTGTAGATCCCTTTGCCGACGATTTACTGCGCGGTGGACGGTGGTTGTTTTCTGCCGTGCTGAACTAGTATCCAGGGCTTGACCACAACTGCCCATAGCAGCGTATCGCTGGCTACCCAATCGCTGGCTTGTGCATCGGTCGTGCGGTACATTAATCCGGCGTTCATCCACTCTTCAACGCTGGCCTTGTCATCGGCGGCGATCCTTGCGCCTACATCGATCAGATCCAGTTCGGGAGCAACGCTGATCACATTGCCGCCAGCAAAGAAGCGCTCCAACTCTGACCATCGCATCTGCGCGGTCTGTTCATTGATTTCTTGCCGCAATGCCGCAAGGATTTTTTCGTTGATCATGGTGAAAAGAACTGCTTAGTAATGCGGTGGTTTTTCGTGTGGAAGTGCGGTATCTGGCTGGTTCGCGCGCAACTCGGCAAGGCGCTTGGCGAGTGCGGCTGAAAGGGTATCCAGCGCGTCGAGTTGTTTCTGCTGACGGTAGACAGTTTGATTCAATACGTCCAGCAGATACTCTTGATGGGCGAGCTTGCTTTCGAGCGCGATCAGGCGCTCTTCGTGTTCTTTTTCCATGACGTCCTGACTATTGCCATTCTTCTGATGAAAACACCAGCGAGCGCTGCTCGCTGCGCCACAAGACTTCGCTGCGTCGTACGCGTAACCACCAAGTTTGACGCACGGGCCGAGGCGTGGGCGCCGAGAAGGCCGCGGGGGTCAGCACTGCGACGCACTCACCTCGCTCGGGGTCTCGCACGGAGGCATAGCGTACCGCACCGAGATTGGCCGCGCGGGCGCTCCACGCGAGGGCTTGGGTGGCACTGTAGCTGGACTTATGGTTCCACTGCGCGGCATCGCGCGCGAAGGGGGTCTCTCTCAGATCGATGGCGAGCGTCGCGATATCGGCCTCGAAGGCGGTGTGTGCGACGGGTTTGATATCGGGGAGTTCAGGCGCAT
The DNA here is from genome assembly GCA_041161415.1 of Pseudomonadota bacterium. Lineage (GTDB taxonomy): Bacteria > Pseudomonadota > Gammaproteobacteria > Burkholderiales > Rhodocyclaceae > JBEAUN01. Next base: position 1,071 of record JBEAUN010000209.1, read on the forward strand.
CTCGCAAGAATTTCCAGCGCCAGTAGCCTTGCTCGGCACAGGCAGTGTCCACGTTAATCGCGCCGTAAAACACACCAGGATCGGTCACCGCGCGAAAGCGTGAACCGGTGCGCAGAGGATTGGCACGGAACGGCGCCGCCAACAAAGGGTCGAGTTCGCGAAACGCCTCGGGAAGCGTTCTCTGCTGCTGATCGAGGAGCCCGTCGAGGATATCTTGCTCTTCTCTGGTGTCGACCAGCTTCATGGCGCCCGCCGTGTATTGCGCATCGATGATGCGCCACACCCTGCCACGCCACTGGCGCGCGCTAGACAGCAGCGCGAGAGGCGTCCAGGTAGTGAACGACACGCACGAGTCCTTCGGTCTGTGAGATCAGGTCGATGGGCCGGCCGCCCAGTCCCCGGTTGTCGCTGGCCAGCCAGGTACGCGCGCTGGGTTCGTCGGCGACGATGGCGTCGAGTGCGCGGAACAGCCGCACCAGCAACAAGCCAAACTCCCATTCTTTGCGACTGGCTTCGAGCTGGTAGTCGCCGGCATACAGACGCGTCACGGTGGCCGGGCTCAGCCCGAGCACGCGCGCCAGCAGGCTGCGCGACAACCCCAGCTGCTCCGCAGCGCGGGCGACGGCCTTGGTCAGCACCGACGCTTTATGTCGGGCGTCGGCCTGGGCAAGACTTTGTTCTGGCGCAGAAATCATCCTCACTTCCTTTCTACAGAAAATAGTAGCATATTTCTTTTCTGAGGAAATGGCCCGAAGCGGTATCAGGTGAGCTTTTGTCTAACGCGAGGCAGCTAAGCGTAGCGTTGCTGATACTCGGCAAAAGACGCTGGGTCCCGGCCTTCGCCGGGACGACGGTGTTGAGGGTGGTGGCGCGACGGTATGGAAGTCGGCGGGACGAATGGCGCGATGATGATGTTGAGGGTGCTTAGGTCACTGTGCTTTGGCCCGAATCAGGGTACCGGTGCTTGGGTCTGCCGACCCTTGAATCGTCATCCTGACGAAGGTCAGGATCCATCGTTGTGCGCTACCGATTCCCAGTGAAACGAGTTACTGCCAGAGCAACCATGGATCCCGGCCTGCGCCGGGATGACGGTGTTGAGAGCGCCGGGATGAGGGTGTTGAGAGCGCCGGGATGACGAGTTTTATAGCGCGCTCTCGAGCTAAGCACTGCTGCCGGAAGGCGCTTTGCCGGCCGAAGTGCGACAGGCGTCCGAGCAGTAACGCACTTGATCCCAATTGGCGGCCCATTTTTTGCGCCAAGTAAACGGCCGCTGACAGACGGCGCACATCTTCACGGGCAAATTGTGAGGATTGCGGAAACCCCCGCCGGATGTTTTGCGTTCTCCCATGGTCTGGTGCGCTGGCTCAGGCGGCCTTGGGTTTTTGCAGCAAGGCTTTGAGATTGGCGAGACGATCCTGCGGCGTGAGTGTCTCGTCGTCGGTGGGCACGGCGTCGCCTTCATCTAGTCGCATTTCTTTGATGAAGCGCGAGGGTTCGCAGGGAACGCTCTCGCGCACTCGCTTACGCTTCTTGCACCAGGTGATGGTGAGGCTGCGCTGTGCGCGGGTGATACCCACATACATCAGGCGGCGCTCTTCCTCGATGCGCTGCGCGTAGTCATCGGGCGAGGCATCGGGATCGCCCTTGTGGGGCAAGATACCCTCCTCCACACCGA
>JBEAUN010000256.1:0-3216 GCA_041161415.1 Pseudomonadota bacterium
ATGTCCTCGACGAAAGGCAGCTTCCACTCCACCGCGGTGCGCAACGTGACCACTGAGAACAGCGATGCGGTGAACAACACCAGAAACGAAAACACCACCGCAAGACCGGTGAGGTGCCAACCATTCAAAGTGACCGAGCGGGACTTTGTCAGCCGGTTTGAGACGATAATAATATGCATGCTTCCTCCCGATCTTCCCCGCAGGTGCCCACGATGAATGGCAGGTCCTTGAGTTCGATCATTGGCAATGTCGATGTGCTGGCACATCTGACCGCGCAAGCAGCGCGTTTGATGCGACTGCAAACAGCCTTTGAAGGCTTTGTTCCTGTTGCACTAAGCCACTCGGCGAGGGTGGCAAACATCAAGTCAGGCAAGGTTGTGATATTGGCAGAAAACGGCGCCTGCGCCTTGAAACTCAAGCAGTTAGCAACGACTCTTCAGTTGCGTTTTAGCTCGATCTGCCCTGAGGTTACAGAAATCGAGATACGCGTGCAAGTCGGGGCGGCCGCCACGAAAGCCGCGATTTTTAAGGTTTCCGAGCCGAAATTGTCGGCTGCGGCACAAGCAGGATTGAGTGAGGAAACCGCCGCAGGGATCGCGCAGCTGGCGGAAAAGCTGCCTGGAAAATCGCCACTCAAGGCATCACTTGAGCAGCTATTGTCACGCACTACGCGTAGGCGTGGGAGCGAATGAATGGCAGGGGTTGAGGTTGAGCGCGGATAGGGTGGGTAGCTCGCTACCCACGCGTTGCCCCTCGAAGCGAACAAGGCGAGAACATCACCTTCGCACCCTACAGCACCGCCAGTCGCTCGATGATCATGAGCCCGAAGAACACGAGCAGCACCACCACCAGCAGTTTGCCGGTAAACCAAGCGAAGTTGAGGTATTTGCGTTCGCGGGTGAAAAGGTAGAGCACCACCGCCCCGCCAATCGCAGCCACCGCCAGCATGGCCAAAAGGCGCACGATCAGCATATCTACGCCATCACCACTTCCAGGGCGTGGCGCACGCCTGCCGGGGCGACATCTCGCTCCTCGAAGCTCGCCCACTCCCAGGCGGTGTCATCCGCCAATAATGCGCGCAGCAGCTCGTTATTCAGCGCGTGGCCGCTCTTGTGGGCGTTGAAGCTGGCGAGCAGCGGGTGGCCCACCAGATACAAATCACCGATGGCGTCCAGCACCTTGTGTTTAACGAATTCATCGGCATAGCGCAGGCCATCGGCATTCAACACGCGGTACTCATCCATGACGATGGCGTTTTCCAGGCTGCCGCCCAGGGCCAGGCCGTGGGCGCGCATGGCTTCCACGTCCTGCATGAAGCCAAAGGTGCGGGCGCGGGAAATCTGCTGGATGTAGGAGGTCTGGGCAAAATCCACCGTCACACTGGTGCCGGTGCGATCGACTGCGGGGTGATTGAAGATGATCGAAAAGCTCAACCGAAAGCCTTCATAGGGCTCTAGCCGTGCCCACTTATCACCCTCTTTGACTTCGATGGGTTTCTTGACGCGAATGAAGCGCTTGGGCGCGGGCTGCTCTTCGATGCCTGCTGACTGCAGCAGAAACACAAACGGCCCGGCGCTGCCATCCATGATCGGCAGCTCGGCGGCATCGACATCCACATAAATGTTATCGATACCTAGCCCGGAAAGCGCCGACATCAGGTGCTCGACTGTGGAGACTTTCACGTCGCCGTTTTGCAGCCCGGAGCACAATCGGGTATCGACCACGCTGTAGGGGTCGGCTTTGATGTCTATTGGCGGGTCAAGATCAATTCGGCGAAACACGATGCCGGTATCGGGTGCGGCGGGTCGCAAGGTCATGGTGACCTTGGCGCCGCTGTGAAGCCCCACGCCGGTGGCGCGAATCAGTGATTTGAGAGTGCGCTGTCTGAGCATCGAATTCGTCCTTGTCAGGAGGCGAGTCTAACACGGGCGCAGATTCCTTTGCCCTTTCAGTCGCTTGCCACTCATCACCACCGCGCCACCGCGCCCCTTTTTTGAGGGGTCAAGGGCCCTGCTGCGCCGGCTTATGCCGGTTCAGTCAGTGTGTGAGGCCGGGGCGTCACCACCCCGGGGCTCACCCCCGGTCAGTCTGCTTGCTTGCGCAAGAAGGCCGGGATGTCGTATTTCTCCATGCCGCTCGCGGCCATCGCTTCGACTGCCTGGCGACGGTTGGTGCGCATCACGGCAGGGACGTCAAGCTGGGTGTAATCCACTGCACCCATCATGCCGTCAGTGCCGGTGCCCTGCACCACCTGCATCACCGGCTTGGCACTGGCGCGGGCATGGCCCAGACCTGTGGCGACCACCGTGACACGCAGCGCGTCATCCAGCGCTTCATCGAACACCGCGCCGAAGATGATGTGGGCATCCTCCGAGGCAAACTCGCGGATGGTGTTCATCACATCGGTGACTTCCTTCATCTTGAGCGAATTGGACGCGGTGATATTCACCAGCACGCCGCGTGCGCCCGAGAGCTGCACACCTTCGAGCAAGGGGCTTGCCACCGCTTGTTCCGCGGCAATCCGGGCGCGATCCAGGCCGGATGCCTGGGCGGAACCCATCATGGCCATGCCCATTTCACCCATCACAGTGCGCACGTCTTCGAAGTCGACGTTCACAAGGCCGGGGAAATTGATGATCTCGGCAATGCCACCCACGGCGTTGCGCAGCACGTTGTCTGCCGCCTTGAAGGCATCCTTGACCGAGACATCTTCGCCCATCACTTCTTGCAGGCGCTCATTGAGCACCACGATGAGCGAATCGACATGCTTGGACAGCTCGTCGATGCCGGCTTCGGCCAGACGCTGGCGCTTGCCTTCGAACTGGAAGGGCTTGGTGACCACGCCCACGGTGAGGATGCCCAGCTCCTTGGCCACTTGCGCGACAATCGGCGCAGCCCCGGTGCCGGTGCCCCCGCCCATGCCGGCGGTGATGAACACCATGTGCGCGCCGCGGAGCTCCGCAGCAATGCGCTCGCGGGCTTCTTCAGCCGCGGATTTGCCGGCTTCAGGCTTGGCCCCTGCGCCCAGACCCGTGGCGCCCAGTTGCAGGCGCACCGGTGACGCATTGCGGCCCAATGCTTGGGCATCGGTGTTGGCGCAGATGAATTCCACCCCCTGCACCCCTTCCCGGATCATGTGATCCACGGCGTTGCCGCCGGCGCCGCCAACACCGATCACCTTGATGATCGTGCCGCCGGATTCCTTCTCAGTAATTT
>JBEAUN010000261.1:0-3152 GCA_041161415.1 Pseudomonadota bacterium
GGCTAGATGATTATCAGGTCTCAATGCTGTTCAAACTTTAAAGACATGACGCCGGGTGTGCCGGGTGGGTTCGCGGTACTGCCAGATACGCTGAATCAGGTTCGAGGTGACGCCAATGAAGCGCGTCCCATTCCGCTGGCTGGCGAGGAGGTAGTCAGCAGGCTATCTCACGCCTCGACCCCGCATTGGCCGTCATTCCCGCGCAGGCGGGAATCCAGGCATTGACCGTCATTCCCGCGTAGGCGGGAATCCAGCGTCGTTGCATTTTGGATTCCCGCCTACGCGGGAATGACGGGTCAGTTACTGGGGTCACCCATTAGCCCCTCCGTGTCAAAAATCAAAAACAATCCCCTGCGCCGCGAGGCGCATTGTCTTCGATCGCCTTCAATACTTCCAGGCGTTTGCGCGCCATGTCGCTCATGGTGATCAAGTCCCCACCCATGTCGTCCCCAGAAAAGATCAAAGGGGACATTACTAATTTGGCACTACACCAGCGCAATAAAAACCGCGCCCACCTGCTTGATTCTTGATAGAATCGCGCCCAACGCTTGCCAGCGGCGCTCGCCGCTTCACCAGCCGGCAGGCTGAAAGTCGCGATTCCAATCGCCCAGCCCGTCGAACACTCGCGCGCTGGGCGCGTTGTTTTTTCTTTCACTACTGGAGTTTTTCAAATGGTTGAACGCACCCTGTCCATCATCAAGCCCGACGCTGTTGCCAAGAACGTGATCGGCAAGATCTACCAGCGTTTCGAAGACGCGGGCCTTAAGGTGGTGGCGGCCAAGATGGCGCATCTTTCCCGCGGCGAAGCCGAGCAATTCTATGCCGTTCACAAGGCCCGTCCCTTCTTCAAGGATCTGGTCGATTTCATGGTCTCCGGCCCGGTGATGATTCAAGTGCTCGAAGGCGAATCCGCCATCTCCAAAAACCGCGATCTGATGGGCGCCACCGACCCCAAGAAAGCCGCCCCCGGCACCATCCGCGCTGATTTCGCTGACAGCATCGACGCCAACGCTGTGCATGGCTCGGACGCCGCTGAAACCGCCGCGGTGGAAATCGGCTTCTTCTTCCCCGGCATGAACGTGTATTCCCGCTGATGCAAAATCTCCTCGATTTCGATGCACAGGGCCTCACCGATTACTTCGCGCAGATGGGCGAGAAGCCCTTTCGCGCCAAGCAGGTGCTGCGCTGGGTGCATCGTTTCGGGGAATCTGATTTTGATGCCATGACCGATGTGGCCAAGTCGCTGCGCGCTGAATTAAAAACGCGCGCCGTGGTGGCGGCCCCCTCGGTGATGCGCGACACCACCTCGCAAGACGGCACCCGCAAGTGGCTGCTCGATGTCGGCGGCAATAATGGCATTGAAACCGTCTTCATCCCCGAAGCCAATCGCGGCACGCTGTGTGTGTCTTCCCAAGCGGGCTGCGCGCTGGATTGCTCGTTCTGCTCCACCGGCAAGCAAGGCTTCAACCGCAATCTTTCCGTGGCCGAAATCATCGGCCAACTGTGGTGGGCCAATCGTGCCCTGGGCGCGAGCGCCGATGGCGAGCGCATCATCAGCAATGTGGTGATGATGGGCATGGGCGAGCCACTGGCGAATTTCGATAACGTGGTGAGCGCACTGCGCTTGATGCTCGATGACAACGCCTATGGCTTGTCGCGCCGGCGTGTGACGGTCTCGACCTCAGGCATCGTGCCGGCCATCGATCGGCTGGGCCAGGCCTGCCCGGTGGCGCTGGCGGTGTCGCTGCATGCGGCCTTTGATGACCTGCGCGATGAACTCGTGCCGATCAATAAAAAATATCCGCTCAAAGATTTGCTGGCGGCTTGCAATCGGTATCTTGAGTTTGCGCCGCGTGATTTCATCACTTTTGAATATGTCATGCTGGACGGCGTGAACGACAGCGACCGCGATTGTGCGGCGCTATTGAAGATCGCGCAGCAAGTGTCGTGCAAATTTAACCTGATTCCCTTTAACCCCTTCCCCGGCACGCACTATAAACGCTCGCCGATGCAGCGCATTCGCCGCTTTGCCGACAAGCTCACCGAGGGCGGGGTGGTGACCACCATCCGCAAAACGCGCGGCGATGATGTCGATGCCGCCTGCGGCCAGCTGGCCGGGCAGGTGCAAGATAAAACGCGCCGTACGCGAAAAATCGTGCCGATTTCTGTGGAAGAACGCTGAGCTTACAGGCACAATAGCGCTTTATTTTCGTTGAATTTTCAAGGCGAAAACCACGCATGGACGGATTGAGCAAACCAGAGGGCAACGGGCAGACCCAAACCAATACGCCTGTCGACGACACCGTCAGCCCGCCCGCCGCCAACGACCCGCCGCTCTTTGTCCGCATTGAGCCCGCCACGCCACCCGGGCCGGGTGCAGTGCTGCGTGCCGAGCGAGAATCCCGCGGCTACAGCATTGATGATGTTGCGGTTGCGTTAAAGCTCGCGCCCCGCCAGGTCGAGGCGATTGAGGCGGATGACTTCGATGCGCTGCGCGGCCAGACTTTCGCGCGCGGCTTTGTTAAAAATTACGCGCGACTTTTCGGGCTGGATCCGGAGCCCTTGGTGGCGCGGATTAAAAGCAGTGCCCCACCGCTGCGTGTGGCGCTTGAGCCGCGTTCCAATACGCGCACCGATCTGCCCATCGCGGGCGGCAGCCAAGGCCCGGTCGTGGCCGGTGGGCTCGCGGTGGTCGCGCTGATCGTGGTCGCCGTGGTCGGCACGTCCGCGCAGTGGTTGGGCGGCGACTCCTCGACCCGCAAAGGCGCGGCAGGCGAGGGCAGCGGTGTTGCACTTTCCCAGACTTCCGGTCTTTCCACCCCGCCGCAAAGCTCGCCCTTGGTGTCTCCGTTGAGCCCCAGCACCACGGCTGCGGCAGGCGCTGCTTCAGCTGCGAACACATCCACGTCGGCGCCCATCGCAAGCAGCACCTCGACTTCGGCACCAGGCCCCACGTCAGCGGGCTCGCCCGCCGTAGTCGCGAGTGCGGTGACCACGGCCAATGCATCCACCAACCCCGTGGCCGCGCCGGCCACCAGTGCGCCTCAAGCAAGCGCACCTGCCGCACAGCCCACCCCAATCGCGCCCGTCAGCACGAATGCGGCCGCCAGCACCGCCGCTAAAGCAGCAGCCACCTCCGCCACCCCAAATGC
>JBEAUN010000332.1:0-6975 GCA_041161415.1 Pseudomonadota bacterium
GCACCAACCCCACCAACCAGAAATTCGTGTTGGATGAATTTATCGTTGCCAAGGACAGCCCCATCAAAGCCATCAGCGAGCTCTCTGGCAAAAAGATCGCCTGCGGTCCAGGCGTGCAAAACGTGGTGTTGGCGAAGACCGTGCTCGAACGCGCCGGGGCTAAAAATTTCAGCGTGGTGGAATTGCCCATTGGCCAGCATATCGCCTCAATTGTCGCCGGGCAGGTTGACGCCTGTTACACCCTCGAGCCCACGGGCACCATCGGGCGGATGAATGGCACCACCCGCAATCTCGAAGTCGGCGTGATCGCCAAATATGTGCTGGGCGATCCGATGGCGCCCTGGCACGGTGGCTCAGCCAGCCTCACCACGGATTTCATCAAAAAACATCCTGATCTCACCCGCCGCTACATCGCCGCCTACAAGCGTGGCGTGGATCTGGTGAAAACCAAGCCCGCCGAAGCCCGCCCTTTCCTCAAGGGCTACACCGCGATTGAAGGCGATCTCACCAACGAAGTGCCGATGGCGGACTACATGTTGTCTGCCGATTTCAAGGCCTCGGATATCGCCCACTTTCAGAAGTTTTTCGATCTATTCGCCGAACGGGGCATCTTCAGCCGCAAGGTGGATGTCTCCGCACTGCTCTACAAGGCCTAGCCCATGAGACCCGCCACGCGACCAGAAACCGCGCCGCCCACGGCGCTCGAACCCCAGGACCCGGCGCAGCCCTGGCAACACCGCGGCTCACCCGCTGCGCCGCAGCCCAGGAAGCGTATCGATTGGGGGCGCGCCCTGCCCCTGGTCGGGCCGCTGGCCTTGCTGCTGATCTGGGATCTGGTCGTGCGCGCAGGCTTGGTGAAGCCGATCTTGTTACCCGCGCCGATCGACACGCTGATCACGCTCATCGAAGGCATGACCGGGCCGGCCCTGGCACCGCACTTTCTTGTTACCCTGGAGCGCACCCTGCTGGCATTTGGCATTGCTACTGCAGTCGGCATGCCGCTTGGCATCGCGCTGGGCAGCAACGAGCGCGCCTATCGCAGTGTCGAATTCGTCATCGACTTTTTTCGCTCGACGCCGGCCTCGGCATTGATCCCGCTGTTTTTGCTGATTTTCGGCATCTCCAATATCAACAAGGTGGCGATCGCGGCGTTTGGCGCTTTCCTGCTGGTGGTCTTTAACTGCGCGTATGGCGTGATCAATGCCCGCAAGCAGCGCGTGGCAGCGGCCCGCGTGATGGGCGCGACACGCTGGCAGATTTTCAAGGATGTCTTGTTCTGGGAATCGCTGCAGCCTTCCTTCGTAGGGCTGCGCTCGGCGGTGTCGATGGCGCTGGTGATCGTGGTGGTGGCCGAGATGTTCATCGGCTCTGAAAACGGCTTGGGCCACAAGATCATTGACGCGCAACAAGTCATGAATGTGCGCACCATGTATGCCGCCATTATGGTGTCTGGCATTCTGGGATACGCGCTGAACGTGGCTTTCCTGGCCATCGAACGACGCATTGTGCATTGGAGTGGACGATGAGCGAAGTGATCAACAGCCCCGTCTTTGTGGAACCCCCCCGCCCCAGATTCATTCCAGGCCCGGCGGGCACCCACATCACCATTCGCGGCCTGACCAAGTATTTCGCCGGCTGGCCCTTGTATGAGAATTTCGATCTCGACATTCCAAAACGCAAGATCGTCTCGATCTTCGGCCCCAACGGCTGCGGAAAATCCACGCTCATCAACATGATCGCCGGGCTCACGCCGATTGATTCGGGCGAGATTTTGTTCGATGGCAAATCGCTCAAAGACACCAAGATCGGCTATGTCTTTCAGAATTACCGCGAGGCGCTGTTTCCCTGGATGCGCACGATCGACAACATCGCCTACCCGCTCAAGCTGGAAGGCTGCAGCAAGCGCGAGCTCGATCGACGCATGGAAGAACTGGTCGCCTCCTTCGAGGTGAAATTCGACTTGAATCGCTACCCCTACGAGCTCTCAGGCGGCCAGCAGCAGACCGCCTCGATCATGCGCGCGCTCGCGCCTCGGCCCGAGGTGCTGTTTCTCGACGAGCCCTTCTCCGCGCTGGATTTCGAGATGACACTTTTCATCCGTGAAAAGCTGCAGGAAGTCTTCATGCAGACTGGCACCACCATGGTATTGGTGTCACACGACCTCGAGGAGGCGGTGTATCTCGCCGACCAGGTTCTGCTGCTGACCAAGCGGCCGACTGCAATTGCGGAGATCATCAATTATCACGACCCGCGGCCACGCACCACGGACACTTTGTCCGAGCCCAGCTTCGTGGCGACCAAAAAGCGCAGCCTCGAGGTGTTCCAGCGGGAAGTTCGAAGATAACTTGGGGCGGGGCTGACCTCGCGAGTAGAATCACAGAGTTCGCTTGCCATCAGGACATCCATGACCCTTCCCGCTCACACTCGCGTCTCGCTGGCCGATGAGGCTTACAGCCGCCTGAAACAGGATCTGGCTGATTTCGTCTGGGCGCCGGGTGACCGTTTCACCGAGCAGGCCGTGTGCGAGCGGCTGCAGGTGTCACGCACCCCGGTGCGCCAAGCACTGGTCAGGCTGCAGCAAGAAGGGCATGTCGAGGTCTTGTTCCGTAACGGCTGGCGCGTGCTGCCGATCGATTTTCAGCGTTTCGATCAGCTTTATGACCTGCGCTTGCTGCTGGAAACAGAAGCGGTGCAGCGGCTGTGCGAGGGCCGGCTGTTCGGCGAGCCACAGCGCGCAGAAAAAATCCTCGCCGACCTGGTCAAGCGCTGGATCGTGCCCAAAGCCAAACGCAGCAACGATTCTGCACAGGTCTGCATGTGGGACGAAGAATTCCACTCCGCACTCGTCGACGCCACCGGCAACGCTGAGATGCTGCGGGTGCATCAGGACATCACGGATCGCATTCGCATTATCCGCCGCTTGGACTTTATCCAAGCCTCGCGCATTGAAGCGACCTATGACGAGCATGAGAAAATCCTCCAGTCGATTCGCAAGCAGCGCCCCGAACAAACCCGCATCCTGCTAAAAGCCCATGTGGAAGCCAGCCGGCTCGAGGTGCGCAAAATCACTGTGCATCAAATTCATCTGGTGCGCGAGCGCACGCGCAACACCACAGGATGAGGCTTGCAAACATCAGGCAATCAAGCATTGCCATCATCGCCGCGATTGGGGCTCGGCCTCATTCTGATGCAATGTCAGTCGCGCACCGTTCAACGAGCACTGAGGACGGTGGAAAAATGGGGCAGACGGTGGTGCGCCGATCAAGACCATGAGCGCATGGGTCGCTGCAAAACCAGCGATGGCATCCACAAGCTCGCCGGTGCTGTCGGCGCTTTGAAAAATGGCAATGGCAAGCTACCGCGGCGCGGCCCTGGCCCTTTGAGGGTGGGTCGCCTCCCGTAGCGCTGTTGCGTGTAATGCCCCCCCTTTCACTTCAACACAAACCGCGCTGTCACTGGCTTGCCGTTGACCGTCATCACCACAACCGCCTTGGTGCCGGGCGCGGCTTTGAAACTGCCTGAGGCTTCAAGTTTGTCGCCCATGGGTTTAAGCTCGACGTCCTGTTTTTCCTTGCCGGTGAGAAGGGTGAGTTTGCCGATGGCCTTGCCCATATCAGGCGCCTGGCCGTGGCCGCGCAGATAGATCCGCGCCACATCGGGTTTGACCACCAGTTCAACATCCCAATCCTTCGTCTCCACCACCACGCCGCCGTTTTTGGGTGTGTGATCATGGGTACCACCGGCCCAGGCGGCCATTGACAATAGAAGCCCTGCGGTGAGTGTGATGGCGTAACGTTTCATAGGCGTCTCCTTGAAAAAATCAAAAGGCTTCAGTGCGGGCTTCCACGCGCAGGCGCTGGGCATCCATGCGGCAAAAGCGCCAGAACATCAGCGGGGTGAGAAAGGTGTCGAGCAGCGTGGAGCCGATGAGCCCGGCGAATATGACGACTGCCACCGGGTGCAAAATTTCGGTGCCGGGTTGCTCTGCTTCAAATAGCAGCGGGGCAAGGGCCAGCGCTGTGACGAGCGCTGTCATCATGACCGGCGCGAGCCGCTCGATGGAGCCGCGCTGGATCATCTTCAGGTCGAAGCCTTCGTTTTCAAAGCGCATCAAATTGAGGTAGTGGCTCACCATCAAAATGCCATTGCGCACCGAGATGCCAGCGAGAGTGACAAAGCCCACCAGGGCGGCAATGGAGATAGGCTGGCCGGCGAGTGCCAAACCCAGCACCGCCCCCACCAACGAGAGCGGGATATTCACCATGATGAGGGCGGACAGCCGCACTGAGTGATAGCGGGTGTAGAGCACTGCAAACATCAAGGTGAGCGAAATGATCGACAACAAACCGATCAGCCGCGAGGCTTTTTCTTGCGCTTCAAATTGCCCGCCCAGGGTGATGAAACTACCCTCAGGCAGCGCGGTCTTGGCCAGCACCTCACGAATATCGGCCACGATGTCGGAGAGCGCGCGCTGCTGGGTGTTCGCGGAAATCACGATGCGTCGCTTGCCATCATCGCGACTGATCTGGTTGGGGCCATCGCTCTCTTCGATGCGGGCGAGCTTTGATAAAGGCACCCAGCCTGTTGGCGTGTTGATGAGGATTTTCGCCAGTCCCTCGGTGGTGCGGTCAGCGTCAGGCAGACGCAGCACCAGTGTAAAGCGCCGCCCACCTTCGATGACCTGGGTGATTTTTTCGCCCTCCACCGACTGCTGCAACACCTCGAGCACCTTGGAGGCCGGTACGCCATATTGCGCGGCGGCAGCATAATCGATTCGCACCTTAACCTGCGGGGCCAACACTTGCTTTTCGATTTGCAGATCGGCAATGCCAGGGATGCGCGCGAGTTCATCGCGCAAACGGGCCGCTGATGCGCGCAGCTGATCGAGGTCTTCACCGAAAATCTTGATGGCGATTTGTGCGCGCACGCCGGTGAGCATGTGGTCGATACGGTGTGAAATCGGCTGGCCGATTTCGATGGCGGCGGGCAAAGGCGCCAGCGCGCGCCGCAGATCGGCGTGAATCGCTTCCATGCTGCGGGTGAGTTTTTCATGGGGGATGAGGCCCACTTCGAATTCGCTCACATGCACCCCTTCGGCATGTTCATCCAGCTCGGCGCGACCGCTGCGTCGGCCCACATGCGTGACTTCGGGGACCTTGCTGATCAGCTGCTCTGCCTTGACCGCCAGCGCATTGGATTCGGTCAACGTGACCCCTGGCTGAAGGCGCATGGCGATCACCAGGCTGCCTTCATTAAAAGGCGGCAGAAACGTGGTGGGAAAGAAGGGCACAGCACACACCGCCGCGATCACCATGAGCCCCACACCGAGCAGCGTGGCGCGGGTGTTATTCAACACCGCGAGGAGCGCTTTGGCGTAGCCTTTTTTAAGCCAGGCCAGGAGCCAGGTATCGCCATGATCAAGGCGCTTCATGCGCGGCAGCAGATAAAAACTCAACACCGGGGTGAGCGTCACCGACACCATGAGCGAGGCCAGCAAGGACACAATAAATGCCACGCCCAGCGGCAGAAAAAGCCGGCCTTCAAGCCCGGGCAGGGCAAAAAGCGGCAGGAACACCAGCACAATGATGACCGTGGCATACACAATCGCTGAGCGCACTTCGAGCGAGGCCTTCATCACCAGCTCGCGCAGATCAAAGGGGCGGCCCGGATCTTGTGTGCGCTGGGCTTTCAAGCGGCGCAGGATATTTTCCACATCCACCACCGCATCATCCACCAGCCCGCCAATGGCGATCGCCAGGCCGCCTAAGGTCATGGTGTTGATGGACATGCCAAAGAATTTGAACACCAGCGCACTGACCAGAATCGACACCGGTATGGCCGTGAGTGCGATCAGCGTGGGGCGCAGCGTGCCCAAAAACACAAACAGCACCACCGCCACAAAGATCGAGGCGCCGATCAGCTTGGCTTGCAGATTGCTGATCGAGGATTCGATAAAGCTGGCTTGACGGAAGGTGATGCGCGGTGCCTCCATGCCGGGCGGCAAGGTGGCGCGCAGGCCCTCGAGGGCGGCTTCGACTGATCGGGTCAGCGTGAGCGTGTCGGCATCGGGTTGTTTTTGAATCCCCAGAATCACCGCGGGGCGGCCTTCAAAGCCGGCATCGCCGCGTTTTGGGGCAGCGGCAAAACGCACGTCGGCCACTTGGCGCAGCAGGATCGGCTGGCCTTGGCGCGCGGTGAGTGCAAGATTGGCAAGGTCTTCCAGGCGCGCCGTGCGGCCCAGATGGCGAATGAGATATTCGCGCCCGTTTTGCTCAAGAAACCCGCCCGAGGTGTTGGCCGAAAAGCCTTTGAGCGCGGCGGTGAGATCCTCGTGCGTGACGTTAAGCTGCGCCATGCGGGCGGTGTCCGGCTGCACCTCAAATTGCCGCACCTCGCCGCCGATCGGGATGACCTGGGCAATGCCCGGCACGGACATCAAGCGCGGACGCAATACCCAATCGGCATATTCACGCACTGCCATCGGCGAGATTTTCTGCACATCAATGGGCATCGCGATCTGCATGATCTCGCCCATGATCGAGCTGATCGGGCCCATGTGCGGCGTGATACCGGCGGGCAAGCCCTGCTCCATCGCAGCCAGCCGTTCAGACACCATCTGCCGGGCGCGATAAAGATCAGTCTGCCAAGTAAAGGTGACATAGATGAAAGACAAACCCGCCGAGGACACCGAACGCACCGATTCCACGCCCGGCAGGCCATTGAGCGTCATCTCCAGCGGGGTGGTGATGAGCTGCTCCACCTCCTCGCTGGCCATGCCGCCGGCTTCGGTCATGAGGGTGACGGTGGGCTTGTTGAGATCAGGAAAGACATCCACCGGCGTGCGCGATAAAGTCTGCGCGCCCCACACCATGAGCACCACACTCGCGATGAGCACCAGCAAGCGATGATTAAGGCTGGCTTCGAGCAAAAATTTGAACATGTCAGCGCACCTGATTCAAAAGATTGGCGCCTTGT
>JBEAUN010000338.1:0-2528 GCA_041161415.1 Pseudomonadota bacterium
GGCATCGGGTGTGCCCAGATTGACGAGCAGCACAGCGGTCTTGGCGGGGGTGCCGTGGGTATAGGCGGGTTCAGCCTGAAAGCGGGGCATGATGGAGACTCCGAAGGGCGGTGGCGGCGCGGATGATACCGCGGCTTGGCCACCGCCGGCAGGGTGATCAGCAGAGCGCCTCGAGCGTGAGTGCGATCATCACCGCGGCCGCAGCCCAGGGTAGCCATTTTCGCGGCGTGGCTTGCGGCCTGGCCAGCGGGGGCAGGGTGTCGAAAAGCTGATCGAGAATCTGCCGGGGCGCTTGATGGCGAAAGCGCATTTCGGTGAAGCGCTGGGCGATGCGCCTGCCCAAACGCATCGGCGCGCCGCCTTCGGTGAGATATTCCACCCAGCCTTTTTTCTTGAGCCGCGCCAAGGCGAGCTGCGTGTCCAGGGCGCTGGGCAGGGCGCGTGGCGCTTGTGTGTCGCGGCGGCGAAAAAGGGCGAAGACATTGCCTTTGCTGTCTGCTTTGACCAGCTCAAACCAAGGACTTGCCAGGGCGCGAAGTGTCTCCAGGCTGAAATAAAAAAGATGCGCGCCGAAATAGATGTTGTGCGGCGAGGCGTCCTTTTGCAGGATGTTGGGCACCTCGATGAGTAACAGCCCGCCTGGGCGCAATGCCGCGTGGATGCGACGCAGCGCCGCCTCGGGGTCGGGCAGGTGTTCGAGCACATGAAACATGGTCACGATATCCGCGGAATCCTTTTGCAGGGCATCGATATCTGCGGTGTCGATTGTCACGTCATAGGCGTCCCGCGCGAAGGCCGAGTAGCCGATATTGGGCTCGATGCCGCGAGCGCGGATATTCATGCGATTCGCCAGATACACGAATTCCCCGCCGCCGGCGCCGATGTCGATGCATTCAGGCGCCACGCGCTGGCCGAGCATGGGCCGCAGGAAAGCCAGCCGATCGAGCGCGGCCCTGCCGGCGCGATACACATGCCTCGCCTTGGGCGTGTAGGTGCTTTTGTAATCGGTGCGATAGTGGTGCGAGTAATAGGCGCGCAGCACCTCGGGCGCCGGGATGTCGGCCTGCTGCACCAGGCTGCAGTCGAGACAGGTCATCAGCGAGAGTGTTTTTCGCGTGTCCTTGGCATCGGTTTTGGTGAAATGATCTGCGCGGGGGCTGCCGCAAAGTGTGCAAGTTTTAGAAGACATGATGAGGCAATCGCCAAGGAGTTAATGCGCGCTCAAGGCCGAGGACAAAAGCTTCGCGGTGATATCAACAATCGGAATGACACGCTCATAAGCCATGCGGGTTGGGCCGATCACGCCGACTGAGCCCACCACTTCGCCATCCACTTCATAAGGCGCGGTGACCACGCTGCATTCATCCAGCGGCGCGATGCCGGATTCATTGCCAATGAAAATCTGCACGCCCTCGGCGCGGTGGGAGATTTCCAGCAATTGCAAGAGACCGGTCTTGGCGTCAAAGAGACCAAATAGCTCGCGCAGCCTTGCCATGTTGGAAGCGAGGTCGTCGACATTCAGCAGGTTGTGTTCGCCCGAAATCACATAGGTGGTGGCCTGATCGCGCACTGCGGCGCTGCCGGCATCCACGGCCGCGGTCATCAGCGCGGTCATGTCGTGGCGCAATTGCGCGAGTTCATCCGCCAGCCGCACACGGATTTCATCGAAATCCAGGCCGGCATAATGTTGATTCAGAAAATTCGCCGCCTCTTGCAGCTCGCTGCTGGAATAGGGCCGGGCAGTTTGCAAAATGCGATTTTGCACATCGCCATCGGTGGTGACGATGATGAGCAGCACCCGCGTTTCCGCCAGATTCAAAAACTCGATTTGGCGAATCTTCGCAGCGCGGCGCGGCACCATCACCACGCCAGCGAATTGCGTGAGCCCGGAGAGCAGCTGGGAGGCGGCAGAGATCAGACGCTGCGGCTGGTCAGGTTGCAGCTGGCTTTGCACTTCCTTGATCTGCGCCTCAGGCAGCGACTGCACGGTGAGCAAGGTGTCGACAAAAAACCGATACCCCCGCGCCGTGGGCACCCGGCCGGCCGAGGTGTGCGGGCTCACCAGAAAGCCCATCTCTTCCAGATCGGCCATCACATTGCGCACCGTGGCCGGCGAGAGCTCAAGCCCCGAGACGCGGGAAAGCGAGCGCGAGCCCACCGGCTGGCCGTCCGCGATATAGCGTTCGATCAGCGTCTTCAACAGAATTTGCGAGCGGGTGTCGAGTGAGTGCATAGGCGAGATTCTAAGAAAAAACGCCGCGTCTTGATATGGGGTTCTTCCATGCAGGTCCACCGCCCAATTTGTGGTTTAATCCCGCCCATGACTGCGCTGCTTAAATTTTCCACTGTCGCCCTCATTGGCAAATACCGCAGCCGCGATGCTGCGCTCACGGTGCTTGAATTGGCTCGCCTGTTGGCGGGGCAGTCGGTGCGGGTGTTGATTGATGCTGATACAGCGCGGCTGACTGACCCTGCCGGGTTTGAAACAGCCGATCTTGCCGCCCTTGGTGCGCAGGCGGATTTGGCGG
>JBEAUN010000339.1:0-7220 GCA_041161415.1 Pseudomonadota bacterium
CCCCCAAACGCAACAGCCTCGCCCGGGCCAGGCCAGCCAGATCGGCGCGCCACTTGCCCTCGCGGTGGGGTGCGAAGTGGGCCGCGTCATCGGGGTGCGTGGCGAGAAAGGCTTCGCGCACCTCCTCACCCACTTCAAAAGCCGCCTGGCCAATCGCCGGGCCGATCCAAGCGAGCAGGCGATCAGCAGGGGTGGCCATCGCCGCCACGGTGGCCTCTATGACGCCCGCATGAAGCCCCCGCCAGCCCGCATGGGCCGCCGCCACCACATGGCCTTGTTGGTCGCAGAGCAGAATCGGCAGGCAATCGGCCGTCATCACCGCACACACCACGCCAGGCTCACGGGTGAAAGCGGCATCGGCTTGCACCGTGCCGGTAAGCTGCGCGGCATCCACCACCTCAGTGCCATGCACCTGATCGAGCCAGCGCGGGGCTTCCGGCAGATGCACGCCCAGCCTTGCCCGATTGATCGCCACCGCCGCCGGGTCATCGCCCACATGCAGCCCAAGATTCAAGCTCTCATAGGGCCCCTGGCTCACCCCGCCTTCACGGGTGGTGGTGAGCGCAAAGACATTCGGCGGCGCGGGCCAATTGGGTTTGATCATGGCGTGCTGTGCCGCAAGTCTTCAAGCAGCGCGGAGAAATCTTCCGGCAGGGGCGATTCCCAGGCCATCGGCTCGCCGCTTTCAGGGTGAATCAGCCCCAGCCGCCAGGCGTGCAAGGCTTGGCGCGGAAAGGCATCGAGCAGCGCCACGCCGGTCTTGCCGCGGGCGTAGGTTGCATCGCCCACCAAAGGGTGGCCGATATGCGCCATGTGAACACGAATCTGGTGCGTGCGGCCGGTTTCCAGCGAGCATTCCAGCAAGGTGCACTTATCAAAGCGCTCGCGCACGGTGTAGTGGGTGCGCGCCTCGCGGCCGCTGTCCACCACCGCCATCTTGATGCGCTGCGTGGGGTGACGGCCAATCGGCGCATCCACCAGGCCGCCGCTTTGCACCTGCCCGCGGGCGAGCGCCATGTACAGCCGCTTCACGCTGCGGGCCTCAAGTTGGCGCACCAGCGCGGTTTGCGCGGTGAGCGTTTTGGCGACAACCAAAAGCCCGCTGGTGTCTTTATCGAGCCGATGGACAATGCCCGCGCGCGGCAGCTCCCGGGCATTGGGGCAATGGTGCAACAGCGCATTCAGCAAGGTGCCGCTCCAATTACCGCTGCCCGGATGCACCACCAGCGCAGCCGGTTTATCCAGCACCAGAATCGCCTCATCTTCAAACACAATGCGCAGCGGAATATCCTCCGCCAGCAGGGCGCTCTGCTCGGGCAGTGCCAGCGGCATCACCGTCACACACTCCCCGCCCGCTGCTTTTTTCTTGCCATCAACACTGCGCCCATCAATCAAAATGCGCCCTTCGCGCAGCCAGCCTTGAATGCGGTTTCGCGAATGCTCGGGCATGAGTTCGGCCACAGCCTGGTCGAATCTTTTACCGCCGGCGGCCAGCGGGAGAATGAAGGTGGAGGGGTCCGAAATAAGGGTCAAGATGAGACTCAGGATGCAATGATTGAATACGTTATAATCGTCGGCAATTCACTGCTCGGAATGCCAAGATCGTGTCCTTGTTGCGCCATAGTTTAGCCTTGATTCTCGCTCTGCTGCTCGCCGCCTGCGGCAGCCTGGGCGAAGCCCCGGACGAGACGGCCGGCTGGAGCGCGCAGAAAATCTACGCAGAAGCCAAGGACGCCCTGCAGTCCGGCACCTATGAACGCGCAGTGACGCTCTTTGAAAAGCTCGAAGCGCGCTACCCCTTCGGCCGCTATGCCCAGCAAGCCCAACTCGAAATCGCCTACGCGTATTACAAATCCGGCGAAACCGTCTCGGCGATTGCGGCCTGCGATCGCTTCATCAAGCTCCACCCCAATCACCCCAGCGTGGATTACGCCTATTACCTGAAGGGCGTGGTGAATTTCAATGATGACCTGGGTTATTTCGGCCAGATCTCTCGCCAAGACCCGACCGAGCGTGATTCTCGCGCAGCGAAGGAATCCTTCGATGCCTTCCGCGAACTGGTGGTGAAATTCCCCGACAGCCGCTATGCCGATGACGCCCGGTCACGCATGGCCTATCTCATCAACGCCATGGCGGCGAATGATGTGCATGTGGCCCGCTACTACATGAAGCGCAAAGCCTATCTCGCCGCAGTCAATCGCGCCCAGGCCGTGGTAAAGACCTACCCGCAAGCCCCGGCGGTGGAAGATGCGCTCATCATCATGGTGCTGGGCTATGACGCGCTCGGACTCACCGATCTTAAAAAAGATGCCGAGCGCGTGCTGCTGAAAAACTTCCCGCAGGCCACGCTGTCACTGGATCGAGCGCAAAAAGCCAAGCCCTGGTGGCAGCTCTGGTAAGCGCGTGAGGGCATAAGCCCCTCACGCGAGCCGTGCTCACACCTTCCCAGTACTACCAAACCCCCCTGCCCCGCGGCTGGATTCGGTGAATTCTTCCACCACATTGAGCGCCACCTGGAGCACCGGCACCACCACTAACTGGGCCAATCGCTCCATCGGCTCCAGCACAAAAGGCTGGGTGCCGCGATTCCAGGTCGAGACAAAAATCTGCCCCTGGTAATCCGAATCAATCAAGCCCACCAGATTGCCCAGTACGATGCCGTGTTTATGCCCCAGCCCCGAGCGCGGCAGGATCAATGCGGCAAGCCCCGGGTCTGCCAGATGAATGGCAATGCCGGTCGGCACAAGATGCGTGTGGCCAGGCTCCAGCGTGAGCGGCGTTTGAATGCAGGCGCGAAGATCAAGCCCCGCCGCACCGGGCGTGCCGTATTTTGGGGGGTGATCATGAAGACGCGAATCAAGAATCTTGACATCAATGCGATGCATGAAGGTGCTCCGAAGTGAAAGGGGCGGCAAAGCGCTTATTCGTGCTCTCGGCCGGCGTAAAACAATCTTGAGATGTGATGAATGATATCGCGCGCCAACACCGCCTTGGGGCCGGCGGGAAGCGGGTGTTCGCCGTGATCATCAAACAACACCACGCGGCTCTCATCCGCGCCGAGCGCCTCTTGCACGAGATTGCCCACCACCAGCGGCAGCCGCTTGGCGATGCGTTTGGCGTTGGCATATTGCGAGAGATGCTGGCTTTCCGCAGCAAAGCCCACGCAAAAAGGCGGCGTGGGCAAAGCAGCCACCTCCGCGAGGATATCGGGATTGGGCACGAGCTCGAGGGTTAAATTCTGCGCGGATTTTTTGATCTTCTGCTCGGCAGCGTGCGCCGGCCGATAATCGGCCACGGCGGCGACGCTAATGAAAATATCCGCCTCCGCCACCCGCGCCATCACCGCGGCGCGCATGTCTTCCGCGCTTGCTACATCAATGCGCGTCACCCCGATCGGCGCGGCCAGTGCCGTTGGCCCGCTCACCAAGGTGGTGTGCGCGCCCGCGCGCATCGCAGCGGTGGCGAGCGCATAGCCCATCTTGCCCGAGCTTGAATTGGTGATGCCGCGCACCGGGTCGATCGCTTCAAACGTGGGCCCGGCGGTGAGCAACACACGCAGCCCATGCAAAGGCTTGGGCTCGCACCAGGCGGCGATCCGCTCGAAAAGCTCGGCGGGCTCGAGCATCCGCCCGGGGCCCACTTCGCCACAGGCCTGCTCGCCGCTGGCGGGCCCCAGCACCACCACACCATCTTCACGCAAGGTGCGGATATTGCGCACCGTGGCGGGGTTTTCCCACATCTGCCGATTCATCGCCGGCGCCACAATCAGCGGGCAATCGCGCGCCAAGCACAAAGTGGACAGCAGATCATCTGCCAACCCGTGCGCGAGCTTGGCTAAAAAATCCGCACTGGCCGGCGCCACCACAATCGCCGCCGCACCACGGGTGAGGTCGATGTGCGCCATGTTGTTCGGATGCGCGTCATCCCATAGATCAGTGTGCACCCGATGCCCGGTGAGCGCAGCAAAAGTCACCGGCGTGACAAACTTCGCCCCGCCTTCGGTGAGCACGACATGCACCTGGCTGCCCGCCTTCACCATCAGCCTGGCGAGCTCTGCGGCCTTGTACGCCGCGATCCCGCCGGTCACCCCGAGAATGATTCTTTTGGTTCCTATTTCCATCATGACTTTGGCATCTGTCCTTTGGTTTGCGCCTGCGGCATGCTTGGCCCCTCTTCCATACAAGCGCAAACAAGATGGGAATCAAAGATTGGCCGATTGATGAACGCCCGCGCGAGCGGCTTTTGACAGTGGGGCCGGAAGCCTTGTCAAATGCCGAATTGCTGGCCATTTTCCTGCGTGTCGGGGTGCGCGGCAAGTCTGCTGTCGATCTCGCCCGCGATCTGCTTGACGCCTTCGATCAAAATCTCACCGCGCTTTGCACGGCTTCGCTCACCGAGCTCTCGCGCCTGCCGGGCATGGGCATCGCCAAGGCCGCGCATCTCAAGGCGATCCTCGAGCTCGCCGGCCGCGCGCTGTCCGCGCAGATGGTGTCCCGCGATCTGCTGTCCTCGCCTGAACAAGTGCGCCACTGGCTGCGGCTTAAAATCGGCGCACTCCCCCATGAAGTCTTCATCATGCTGCTGCTAGACGCTCAAAACCGCCTGATCCGCACCGAAGAGCTCTCCCGCGGCACGCTCACCCAAACCGCCGTCTATGCCCGCGAAGTGGTCAAGACAGCCTTGCACTTCAATGCCGCCAGCGTGATCTTCGCCCACAACCACCCATCGGGCACCTGCGAGCCCAGCCAGGCCGATGAACTGCTCACCGACCACCTGCAAACCGCGCTGCGGCTGGTCGAGGTGCGGGTGCTCGATCACTTCATCGTGGCCGGCAATGCCGCGCCCTATTCCTTTGCTGAGCATGGCTTGATTTAATAGGACACTGTCATCCCAACCCACCTGAGGGCACGATGAGCGAGCCACCCAAAAAACCAGCCTATCGCGCAGAAGACGAAGCCAACCCGATGCGCGCCTATGCGGTGATTTTATTGTTTGTGGTGGTGCTGCTTGGCGTGGTGTTTTTTCAGGACGGCTCAAAAGACACCCAGAGCACAAGCAACTTCACAGCCTCCACGCAGCGCACTGAGCGCTTGGGGGGCAGCGCAGGCAGCGGCGGCAGCGGCAACAACGGCGGCGTTGTAGTCAGCACAGCCGCCCCCCAAGGTGCGGCAGCGGCATTCACCCCGCCCCCGCCTGCTGAATCGATCGCCCGGCAAAAGATGCAGGCGCTCGAAAACACCCAACCCAGTCTCGAGCCGCCCAAGCAGTGTTACTGGCTGGAAAATAAAGCGACCCCGCCACGCTGGGTGCCGGTGACGGCGGTCTATGGCGTGGCGCTGAGTAAGCAAAGCTGCTTTGAGCTCGACAGCTGCGATGGTGGCTTGGGCAACAGCAAAGGCGACTGCTACAAATGGGCCGCCTCACCCACCACCGAGCGGGATCCTTGGTAGCACGCTAGCGCCGGCGCTGCGCTTGGGCATACAGCCCCTCTTGGCGGGTGGCCTGGCAATGCACAAGCCGCCGCGGCACGAGATGAGGCGTGCCCGACGATTTTTGTTAGGGCGCGCAAAGGCCAGCGCGCGTTTCAGGCTCAACGCGGCGCCGTCCCTTGCCAGACGACATCATGATCGACGGCGTAAAGTGCGCAGCGCTCGCCTCTTAGGCGTTGGCAAAACCCGATTGCCCGCCCCGCGGCCCAATCCCCAAAGGCAAAGCCCGCGCGGCCGCTGGGTGAAATCGCAAACGCCCGAGGGGGCGAGGCAGCCAGAAACCTGCGATACAAACCTTCGCGGGTTTTCTCCGGCACCGGCACCTTGTCGACTTCATCGATTCGCGCGAAGCCACTGGGTGCAGGCCGGCCATCGGGGGGCTGTTGAGCAAAACCGAGTTGCTTGAGAAAGGCATCCACCTTCGGGGTCCAGGCGTCCATGTCACGACTAAAACCCAGATGGCCGTCGCCGGGGATGGCGGGGAGTTCGATGTATTCTGCGGGCTGTTGAGTTGCACGCCAGGCGGCAAACCAGTCTTTGGGAATCTGCGCGCCCCAGTAACGATCATTCGCCCAGTAGATCCAGAGATTCGGCACGCGTCGCTCGCTGCGTGCGGTGCGAAAGAGGTCGGAAAGTCGCTGTGGATCACACGGCGCGCCGGGTTGAATATCCGGATTTCCGCCGATTCCCCCGGCGAAATTGATGCCGCCGATCAACCCGGGTGGCGGATCCTGCAGCGTCATCAACGAGGCCAGTCCACCTACCGAGCTGCCTGTCACGAGCCAGCGGGATGCATCAATATCCGGTTGGCTGCGCGCGAACTCCACTGCCGCGACGATTTGCGAGCGCAACACCGTGTGCAGGTGATTCACTCGTGATGAGCCGCAGCCGGTGTACTCGGGGTCGAAGTCACCGTAGGTTTCTGCATAGCCCACTCGTGTGGGCAGAATCACCGCGAACCCTCGGGATGTGAAATACCGCGCCTGGTCCTCATGACGCGCCCGCCCTTGGGCAGCGCGTTTCGCCGCGATGGCCCGACCGTGGTTGATCACGACCAGCGGCCAGGGCCCGCCGGTGGCCGGTTTCATCACGGTGAGCACAAGCGGTTTGGTTTCTGTGCGACCGAAGGGATCGGTCACGCTGACTTCAATTCGGTGAATCGTTTCTTTGAGATCGGCCGCTAACGTGTCTTCCGCGCGTGCTGGGGGCGTCAGGGCAATACACAACACGAGAGCACGCATGAGCGCACCCCAAAACCGTGCTTCACCGCCGATGCTGTGCCTGCGCATAAAGCCACTCCTGCCGAATGGCGTGAAAATGCATGAGACGCCGCGCTGAAATCTGGCCCGCGGCCACCGCCGCGCGAATCGCGCAATCCGGCTCGGCATCGTGTTGGCAATCACGAAAGCGGCACTCCCCCAGATGCGGACCGAATTCAGCAAAGCCGCGTTCGATGTCCGAAACACTCAAATGGGTGAGCCCAAAAGCCTGCAAGCCCGGACAATCGATGATCGCGCCGCCTTCGCTTAGATGATAGAGGCGGGAATAGGTGGTGGTGTGTTTGCCTGAACCCAAGGCCTCGGAGATCTCGCGGGTGGCGGCTTTGGCCTCCGGCACGAGGCGATTGGTGAGGGTGGATTTACCCATGCCGCTTTGGCCCACCAGCACTGAGAGCTGGCCATCAAGCAGCGGCATGAGCGCGCTCACATCCTGATGCGCGCAAAGCTCGAT
>JBEAUN010000343.1:0-4428 GCA_041161415.1 Pseudomonadota bacterium
CCCCCAAACCAGGCACTCACACCTATCGGTTGTCTCACTTTTAAAGAGCTGCGCTGCCTTCAAAACACTCGTCAGCAGCGACGAAGAGCGCGCATTATACGGGCAGAGAAAACGCGGTCAAGCAATTCTTGAAAATATTTTTAAGAAATTCGCACGCGAGCGAATTTTCGCTTGCCCACTTGAATGACCGCTTCCGTACCTGCGGCCATTTTCAGTGCTTTATCTTCGACCTTCTCGGAGTCGATTCGCACCCCGCCTTGCTCAATCATGCGCATGGCTTCTGATGTGCTTGCGACCAACCCTGCCTGCTTTAATACCAGCGTCAAAGCAAGACTGCCTTCGCTCGCATTGAGCGCCACCTCGGGGAGATCTTCCGGAATCCCGCCTTGGCGAAAACGCATTTCAAAATCAACGAGCGCATCTTCAGCCTCCTTGCGGCTATGAAAACGCGTAATGATCTCCTGAGCGAACATCACTTTGACATCGCGCGGATTGCGGCCGGCCTCCACAGACTGGCGAAGCGCGGCAATTTCGCTGCTTGTCAGGAACGACAGCAATTCGTAGTAACGCCACATCAGTGTGTCGGAGATCGACATGAGCTTCCCGAACATGTCACGCGCGGGCTCGGTGATACCGATGTAATTACCCAAGGATTTGGACATTTTATTGACCCCATCCAAGCCCTCAAGAAGCGGCATCATCAAGACAACTTGCGGCTCCTGGCCATAATGCTTTTGCAATTCCCGACCGACCAGCAGATTGAATTTCTGGTCGGTGCCACCCAATTCAACATCGGCGCGCATGGCGACCGAGTCATAGCCCTGGCAAAGGGGATATAGGAATTCATGCACAGCGATTGGTTGATTGCCGAAAAAGCGTTTGGAAAAGTCATCGCGCTCGAGCATCCTGGCCACGGTGTAGCGGGCGGCCAGCTTGATCATGCCCGCGGTCCCTAGGGGCTCCATCCAGGCGGAGTTGAAGCACACCTCGGTACGCGCGGGGTCGAGTATCTTGAACACCTGCTCCTGATAGGTGCGCGCATTATCGAGAATCTGTTCTTTCGAAAGCGGCGGGCGAGTGGCGTTCTTGCCAGTGGGGTCGCCAATCGTGCCGGTAAAGTCGCCAATCAGGAACATGACATGGTGACCCAGCTCCTGAAAGTGGCGCAATTTATTGATGAGCACAGTGTGCCCAAGGTGCAGATCCGGAGCCGTGGGGTCGAACCCGGCCTTGATGCGCAAGGGCGCGCCACGCTCAAGACGGGTGACAAGTTCGGACTCGATCAGCAGTTCTTCGCAGCCCTGCTTGATACGCGAAAGGGCTTCTTGTGCTTGCAGCATTTCCAATGAATTTCCCGAATTTCGGGTTCATGAAGGCGGCGAATTTGTTAGACTCGCGACTTCAACCGGAATTACCAAACCCGATGTTTGAAAAAAAGCCCTCGATTCTAGCGCAAGTGTTGCGCTTGCGCGGTGATGCCCCACTGGTATTTCGCTTAAGCCTTGGCCTCACCGTGATCGGCGCTTTCGGCGCGGTGGCGGCTTATGCCACTGCACCGAGCTTGACCAATCTCGAGGTGAGCCAAGCCGTAGTGGTGGAGCCGCTTGGGCGCCCGCCGATAGCTCGCATTGAGGCAGCGCCGATCCCGTTCATTCGGGAAGACCGCATCGCCCCGGCAGACACCTTCGGTACGCTCTCAAGAAAGTTAGGCATCAGCGATCCGGCTGCGTATCAGTTCGTACTCGGAGACCCCTTGGCACAGAAAATTTTTGAAGAGCTGCGCCCGGGAAAGGTGGTCACCGCGAGCACGATGGCCGATGGGCGCTTGGTGAAGCTCACTTTCCCGCTAAACGATCAAGTCAATTCGATCGTGGTAGAAAATCGCGCTGGGCAGTTCTTCGCTTCAAAGCAGCCGCTCATGCTGGAATATCGCACGCTGATGCGCAGCAGCGAAATTCGCAGTTCGTTTTTCGCTGCCGCGGATACGATCGATTTGCCGGATTCAGTTACCACACAAATGGCCGATATCTTCGGCGGTGAAATCGACTTTCACCGCAGCCTCCGGCGCGGAGACAGGTTTTCTGTTGTTTATGAAATGGCTTATCTCCATGGCAGACCGGCGCGCGCGGGGCGCATTCTGGCAGCGGAATTCATCAATGACGGTCAGGCGCATCGCGCGGTTTGGTTCAATGACGGCAGCACAAATGGTAGTTATTACACCCCCGAGGGGCGAAGCTTGAAGACTGCATTTCTTCGCTCGCCGATCGAGTTTTCCCGCATCAGTTCGGGCTTTTCCATGCGTTTGCACCCCATCCTTCAAACTTGGCGCGCACACCGCGGCGTGGATTATGCCGCGCCCATTGGAACGCCCGTGCGCTCAACCGCGGATGGCATCGTGGAAGAGGTCGGACGCCAAGGGGGCTATGGAAACACCGTTGTGCTGCGTCACGGCGCCCAATACACCACTTTGTATGGCCACCTGGATGGCTTTGCCCACGGTGTCCGCCGCGGGGCGGCGGTGAAACAAGGCCAGATCATTGGCTATGTCGGCCGCACCGGCTGGGCGACCGGCCCGCACCTGCATTATGAATTCCGCATCAATGATGTGCAGCAGGATCCGCTCAAAGTCGCCATGCCCACCGGCGGCGCGCTGAGTGCCGCGCAACTCGCCGCATTCAGGCAGCAAGCCTTGTCGTACTCGACCACACTCGACAAGCTGCGTTTAATAAATCTCGCACAACTGGATTGACGGTTTTGTCGGCCAACGAAGAATTGTTCATCGGGCTCATGTCAGGCACCAGCCTGGACGGCGTCGACGCCGCGCTGGTCGCCTTCTCCCATGACATGCCTCGCGTGGTGGCCACGCATTACCTGCCCTATCCTGAAGCGATTCGGCAGTCGGCCTTGGCCCTACAGCAACCCGCGAAAAACGAGCTGCATGATGCGGCCATGCTCTCGCAGGCTTTGGCGCGGCTTTATGCACGTAGCGTGGCTGAGTTGCTGCTCCATGCGGGGCAAAGCGCACAATCTGTGCGCGCCATTGGCTGCCATGGGCAAACCATTCGGCATCAGCCAGGCGAGGGTTACAGCATTCAGCTGAATCAGCCTGCATTGCTCGCCGAGCAGACCGGCATTTCGGTGGTGGCAGATTTTCGCAGCAGAGATATCGCCGCGGGCGGCCACGGCGCACCGCTGGTGCCCGCCTTTCATGAGGCGGTCTTTAGAGATGAAGCTAAACGTCGCGTAATCGTCAATATCGGCGGTATCGCCAATCTCACCGATCTCTCGCCGGGCAAGCCCACTGGCGGTTTTGATTGCGGGCCCGGAAATATGCTGATGGATGCCTGGATCGCCGAGCACACGGGCGAGCGCTTTGATCAAGGCGGCGCCTGGGCGCGGAGCGGACGGGTCATCCCGAAGCTCCTCGAGGCGCTGCACGGACACCCCTTCTTTTCAAAAACGCCGCCGAAAAGTTGCGGTCGAGAGGAATTCAACCTGGATTTCTTGAGGGCGAATTTACAAGGTGATGAACGTGCGGAAGATGTGCAACGCACGCTGCTTGAGCTCACTGCCATGGGCATTGCGGGCTCAATCGGGTCGGCACCCAGCCGGGGCGGCGAAATTTTCCTATGCGGGGGCGGCGCGCACAATACCTTGCTGATGGAGCGCATTAGCGAGCTCACGCAAGCTTATGCGGTGAAAAAAACGGATGACTGCGGGATTGGCGCAGACTGGGTGGAGGCGATTGCATTTGCTTGGCTCGCCCGCCAATGCTTGCAGTGCGCACCGGGGAATCTGCCACAGGTGACAGGGGCCACCGGACGGCGCATCTTGGGCGCGATCTATCAGGCCTGAGGAAAATACGGGCAACTTTTGATCGGCGAGACTGTGGCGTGAGCTGTGACACCGAATCCGCATCAAAGGACCACTCTCCAAGGGCGGGCCCGCCCACCCTCTTCAAGCATTAAACCTAAAAACAATCACACCGAGAACGACGAACCGCAGCCGCAAGTGCTGGTGGCATTGGGGTTCTTGATCACGAATTGCGCGCCCTCAAGGCCCTCGGTGTAGTCGATTTCAGCACCAGTGAGATATTGAAAACTCATCGGGTCGATCAGCAGCGACACGCCATTTTTTTCAATGGCGGTGTCGTCTTCATTGGTAATTTCATCAAAGGTAAAACCGTACTGAAAACCCGAGCAGCCGCCGCCGCTCACAAACACGCGTAGCTTAAGATCGGGGTTGCCTTCTTCCTCGATCAGTTCTTTCACTTTGCGCGCGGCGCTGTCAGTGAAAACCAACATGGAAGACATATCGACGGGGGCATTCATGCTTGGCTCCAAAACACAAAATTGCAAAATTTCACTTGCTCGATGCGAGCTTCAACTCGACCTGCTCAGACGGCTTGGCCTGGGTATTGTGCAAGAG
>JBEAUN010000346.1:0-12973 GCA_041161415.1 Pseudomonadota bacterium
CCCCCAAACCAGGCACTCACACCTATCGGTTGTCTCACTTTTAAAGAGCTGCGCTGCCTTCAAAACACTCGTCAGCAGCGACGAAGAGCGCGCATTATACGGGCAGAGAAAACGCGGTCAACGACTTTGTGAAAATATTTTTACAGAGCGCCGACGAGCGGTCTCATGCCGATGTCATTTGTCCTGCCATTGATCAAGCGGCCCGAGGTAAAGGGGGCCACTCCAAGCGTCTGTTTTGGTGGCAGTCATGAAGTAATGGCGGGGTGTTTCGCCATGCCATTTCGGGTCGATTTCATAGCGCAGACGCGAGGCATCGGTGTGACCGAAGACGCGGGCTTTCACGTTCGGCGGGAAACCCGCGCTGCGCAGTATGCGGCCGATATCAGGGGTTTTGTCGATATCATCAGTGCTAATAAGCACCACCGAAGCAAAGCGCGAGGCCCGTGTGAGACGCGCCAGCTCGGGCATTTCGCGCTGGCAGGGCGCGCAGTCCACCGACCAGAGCAGCACCAAGGCCGGCTTGGGCGCGGCTGTGATGAGTTTGGCGTAATCACCTGATTCGAGCGGCAGGACCTCGATGGCCATTGCGGGCAGGCTCATCAAGCAGGCAAGACATATCAGCAGGGCTCTCATGGCTGCACCCTATCAATCAAGCGAATGCCTTCATCAGCCGTGCGCCAAAGCGCATGAAGGCGGTCTTGCTGCATCACCCACTGCGGATAATCCACCGCCCCAGCGCTGGCGGCGATCGGAGTGGGTGCGTGCCAAGTGCTGCCTGCATCATGAGAATGGGCCAGCTCGAGTTGATGTGCGCTGCCATCAAAACGTGTCCACAGCACCGCGACCTTCGCCCCCTTGACGACAATCGCCGGGTTGGCGCCGTGCTCGGTGAGTCGCAGCGCAGCACCCAAAGGCATGCCATTGGCATCCAGGCGCGAATAATACAACCCGGCGTCCGCCCCCCCGGCAAACCAGGCCAGATGGCGATTGTTGTTCGCATCAATGGCAAGGGTGGGGCCTTGATGCGGGCAGGCGTTGATCTGCCAATCAGAGAACGTGGCGCGCAGCGGCGTGCCCTTGGCCCCGGGGGAGAGCATCGCGTGGTCGCGGATACCGCCGGGGAAGACATGTCGCCACAAAGCCTGCACCTCGCCTTTGGCATCGAGGCTCAATGCAATGCGGCAACATTCGCAGGAGGACTCGGCCAAGCGTTGATTAGGCGACCAAGTCGCACCGTCATCATCGGAATATGCGTGATAAATGCTCGCCCCGGCGCGCTCTTCAAGGCGGGCCTTGGCATCTTCGACATCGCGCCGATCCACCCACACTACATGCACGCGCCCGGCCCCATCGATGATGAGATTATCGAAACGATGGGAAATATCGCGATCATCTTCATTAATCCGGCGCGGCTTTTCGAAATGCTTGCCCCCATCCGTGGAGCGGGTGAACATCACATGACCGGCATAGGCCTTCGTCGACGCCACCGTCCAGGTGATCAACATCACACCCTGTTTGCTGATGGCGATTTTCGGCCGATTCTCGCCATGCGCGGTGATTTTGTCGGGGGTGTCCGTCACCATGATGGGCGCGGAGATTGACTCCGCCCCGCCTGCGGTGTGGGCAAGCCACAACTGCCCGGCTTTGGCGAAGACCACCCACAGCCGGCCCTCGCGGTCAGCGGCTGCGCTGATGGCCAGCTCGCCGCGCGGGGCGTGGTGCTGAGCGATGGCCGGTGTGCAGAAAAAAGCCAGCAGGGCAAGACACGCGCGCAGTTTCATCATTTGCCCCCGAAGTAATACCGAGCCCCGATCAGCACCGTGCGCGGCGCGCCCGGCGTGTAGGTGTCTTGCGTATTCGGCGTGTAGGCCCCCGTGCCGCTAAAAGCGCTGCTGGCGACTTCCGCATAGTGGGTGTCGAGCAGATTCATGATCGACGCCCAGGCTTCCCATGCGCCAAGCTTGGTTTGAGCGCGCAGGTGGATGAGCTCATGGCCCGGGTAACGCACGGTGTTCGCGTTGTTCATAAAGAAGCTGCCCACATGCTGCACTTCGGCGGCCATGCGCCAGTCGCGGGCGGGTGTGTAGCCGATTTCAGCATTGACAAGCCAACGCGGCGCGGCGGGGAGGGTTTTGCCGTCGTAATTAAGCGTGGGCGAAGTTTGGTATTGCTCATAGGTATGGCGGGAGAATGCGCCATTGAGCTTCGCGTCCCAGGCAGTTTTAGGCGTGACGCTCACCCCAAACTCAATGCCCTCGTGACGCGTCTTGCCGGCGTTGCGCGGTTCGGATAGGCCGGGGGCGGATGCGTAGCTGACGATTTCATCCTTGCCGCGCAGTTGATAAAGCGCGATGTCGGTGGCGAGCGTTTTGCGGTCGTTTTGCCAGCGCAGGCCTAGATCGATGTTGTCGAAGACGGATTCGCGCAGATTGGGCGCGGTGAGTGCGCCGCCGTATTGCGCGCTGACTTCAGGCGGGGTGAAGCCTTGCGCGTAATTGGCATAAAGGTTGGTACGCGGCGCGATATCCCAGGTCGCGCCCAGCTTGGGGCTGACATGGCTGTAGCTGCGTTGTTCGGAGGGCGCGCCGGTGGTGGATGAAGGCACAAGTTTGTTGGTGTAGTCGTAGTTGATGCGGTCGGCGCGCAGGCCCGCGACGATGCGCACATTCTGAATACCCGCGTATTCGAGTTGGGTGTAGAGCGCGTGGCTCGTGATATCGACTTCGTAATTGCGGCGCACACTGCCGCGGGTGAAGCCGGTGTAGACACCATCGGCATTGCGGGTGATGGCAAGGTTCACTTCATCGGCCTGCATCGGCGTGAGTTCGGCGGAGAGGCCGGCGATCAGGCGTAGCGCTTTGGAAAAATCCTGCCGGTGGCGGGCATCAAAGCCAAAGGAAGTGGATTGCTGGTCGCTGGTGCGGCCAGAGGCTGTGGTGGGGCCGGAATTGAAGATGAGGTAGCTCGGGAGCTGATCGGTCTGATTGGCGCGGGCGTAGGCGGTGAGCGTGGTCAGGCCGCCTTGATTCCATTCGCCTTCGAGTGCGGTGGAAAGCCGCGTGGCTTCGACTTTTCGCCAGGTGAAGGTGTTGTAACTGAAGCCCGGGCGGGTGTCATAGTCGTTCTTGAAAAGCGTGCCCGGCATGTCGGTATCGAGCTTTGCATGCGTGAGGATGGTTTTCAGCGCGGCCTTGTTTGAGATCTCAAGATCATGGCGCAGGGTGAAGGCATATTTGGCGGCATCGTTATGATCCTGCCAGCCGCCGCTGCGATCGAAGGCATAGGCGGTGAGTCGGTAGCCTTGGTCGCCCGTGGTGCGCGAGGTGGCCACATCCACCCGCTTGTAGCCTTGATCGCTCATTTGGAAGCCGGCATAGGTTTCGGGCTTGGCGCTTGGGGCCCGGGTGAAGAAATTGACAGCGCCCCCCACCGCATTGCCGCCATAGAGTGAAGAGCTGGGGCCTTTGATCACTTCCACATTGCCGATGCCGGCAAGATTCAATTCATACAGCGCATTGTGGTTGAAGAGGCCCACGGGACGCAGCGGCAAGCCATCTTCCATGTACAGATAAAACGCATTGGTGGTGATGGGCTGGCGGATGCTCATGCTGTGCTGCTCATTGGCGAGATCAGTCACATAGACACCGGGCGCCTGATTGAGGATCTGCAGGGCATTGGTGGCTTTTTTATCGTCGAGTGTCTGGGTGCTGATCTTGTTGATCGCAGCGGGCGTCTCCCGCACAGCGGTGCCTTCTCTTGACGCGGAGATGACAAGCTCATCGAGGAGGACGGAAGACGCATGAGATACGGAAGGGGCAAGGCAAACGAGGCTCACAGCCAGCGGAGTGAGGCAGACGCGCATTGAGAAGGCTCCTGAAAAAAACCCGAAATTCAAATTAGCACGCAGCTTGGGCACATAAAGCGCCAAGGCAAGCGAAGAGAAACGCTCAGGAAGAATGAGCGGGCAGTGCGATCAGGAGAGACAAGGCGGGCCGCGCGGGCTGGGGAGGATGGGGTTAGGAGAAGGCAGCGTGGCAAGCGCTTGCAGTGGCGGGGCTGTGGCCTGCAGCGCCGAGAAAAAGAGAGTCTGGGTGAGAGAGGGCAGCGCTGCAGTGCTCGCAGCTGCGCACACCGGGCACTGCATGTGGTGCTGCATCGCTTGGCCTGGGGCTGCGGGAATCTGATCAGCGGGAACAGCAATCTGCTTCACCCCGGCCATTGAGCAGACTTGCAAAGTGCCTGTGCCGCCTTGGGCTTGCGCGGCAAGCGGCAGCCAGGTGTGCAGCATCAAAGCGAAGATCGCAAGCCAGGCAAAGCGGCGGGAACGGGTAGCGCGGAAAAATGCCAATGACATGGGTGCGGAGTCTAGCGCAGGGAAACGGCGATGTTCAATCCATCGCGGCAATCGGGACCATGCGGGTCATGCGCAGCACCGGCGTTCTCTCAATGCCTTCGTCATACGACTCATCTTCCTGCCGCGGAAGAAAGATGGTCTGCGGCGCGCCTGCGCGGGAACGGTGGCTGATATCAGGTGTATCGATGAGTCTGTAATAAGTCACGAAGGTGGCAGGCGGGAAATTCACCGCAAGCCAGGCTTGCCGCATTAGCTCTTGCTCTTGCTCGATGGCCTGGGCTGCGGCCACCAATTCCGGGGGCACAGCGCGGGCTTGGGTGGCCAGGCAGTCCTGCTTGAGCGCGCCAGGAAGCTTCAGGCAATCTTTGCCGCGCAGCCAGAAAGACAGCGGCGATGTGAGATTCTCCAGCCAAAGATTCGCCCGAAAGAGGTTGAATTGGCTAACGAGTGCGCCGATCAGCAGGCCGGCGAAAAGAGCGCCCAAGAAAAAGGTACGTTGTCTGATCACGTTTCTGGCCGCGCTTTTCATTGAAGGCCGCGCAGTATAAGGCTTTTGAAGGAATGCGCTGCTATTTCTGTGCATGAATATTTGCACTCGCACGCCACCCCCGACTTGAAATGACAGCACCCCGCCCCCACGTTCGGTGGCTTATCACTCATGTCAGGCAACTCTCATGGAGCAATATCACGGCACGACGATTCTGTCGGTGCGGCGCGGTAATCAAGTCGCGCTGGGCGGCGACGGCCAGGTGACCTTGGGCAATATCGTCATCAAATCTTCCGCCCGCAAAATTCGTCGTTTGTATCAGGATCGTATTCTGGCTGGATTTGCCGGCGGCACGGCGGATGCCTTCACGCTATTCGAGCGCTTTGAATCGAAGCTTGAAAAGCATCAGGGCAATCTGCTGCGCAGTGCTGTGGAGCTCGCCAAGGATTGGCGCACCGATCGCATGTTGCGCCGCCTTGAAGCCATGCTGGCAGTGGCCGACCGCGATCATTCGCTGGTGATCACCGGCAATGGCGATGTGCTCGAGCCCGAGTGGGGGTTGGTGGCGATTGGCAGTGGCGGGGCCTATGCCCAATCGGCGGCGCGTGCTTTGCTGGAAAACACCACGCTTGCGCCGGCCGAGATCGTGAAAAAATCGCTCTCGATCGCGGGCGATCTTTGCATCTACACCAATCAGACCCACCTCATCGAAACGCTTGAATAATTATGTCCTCCATGACCCCCCGCGAAATCGTCCACGAGCTGGACAAACACATCGTCGGCCAGGCCGCGGCCAAGCGGGCCGTGGCGGTGGCACTGCGCAATCGCTGGCGGCGCGCGCAGGTGGCCGAGCCTTTGCGCCATGAAATCACACCTAAAAATATCCTCATGATCGGGCCCACGGGCGTGGGCAAAACCGAAATCGCCCGCCGCCTGGCAAAGCTCGCGCAGGCGCCTTTCATCAAGGTGGAGGCGACCAAATTCACCGAGGTGGGGTATGTGGGGCGGGATGTGGACACCATCATCCGCGATCTGGTGGAGACCGCCATCAAGGACGCGCGCGAGGCGGCCATGCGTGCTGTCAAAAGCCGCGCTGAAGATGCGGCTGAGGATCGTATTCTGGATGTGCTGGTGGGCCCGCGTCTGGCGGCCAGTGCCAACGAGCCGGATTCCGGCACACGGCAGGTGTTTCGCAAGAAACTGCGCGAAGGCCAGCTCGATGACAAGGAGATTGATATCGAAGTCTCAGGGCTGCCGACCAACATGGAAATCTTCGCCCCGCCTGGCATGGAAGAGCTGACCTCGCAGATTCAGGGCATGTTTCAAAATCTTGGCCAGGGAAGACGAAAAACCCGCCGCATGACGGTGCGTGAAGCCCTGCGTGCGCTGATTGATGAGGAAGCGGCGCGCCTGGTGAATGATGAAGACATCAAGGCCCAGGCAGTGAAGAATGTCGAGCAAAACGGCATCGTGTTCCTGGATGAGATGGACAAGATCACCGCGCGTGCCGACAGCCATGGCGCAGATGTTTCGCGCCAGGGTGTGCAACGGGACCTGCTGCCGCTGGTGGAAGGCACGACCGTTTCCACCAAACACGGCATGATCAAGACGGATCACATTTTATTCATCGGCAGCGGCGCGTTTCATCTCTCCCGGCCGTCTGACCTGATTCCGGAGTTGCAGGGCCGCTTTCCGATTCGTGTCGAGCTTGAGTCTTTGTCGGTGGATGATTTTGAACGTATCCTCACCGGCACCGATGCCTGCCTGACGCGGCAATATCAGGCGCTCTTGGCCACCGATGGGATTGAGGTAGAGTTTGCCGACTCTGGCATTCGGCGGCTGGCGGAGATTGCCTGGTCGGTGAATGAAACCACCGAGAACATCGGCGCACGCCGGCTGCATACCGTGGTGGAAAAGCTGCTCGAGGATGTGTCATTCGAGGGCAGCCAAAGCGGCACCGCGCGTGTGGTGGTGGATGCCGCCTATGTCGATCAACGGCTGAAAGACCTCTCTCAGCACGAGGATTTGGCGCGCTACGTTTTGTAGTGCCTGGACCCATCTTCGTTTTCAGTGGCGCCTCCCTACTGGGATGTGCCACTCAAGGCGGGCACCGTGGATGTTGCCGCTGCCGCTTTAGCTTGCTCGGCGAGCAAGGCCTCCTCCATGCGTTTCTTGATCGGTTCGATGGCTGCTTCCGGGAACTGATCAGCATACGCAAGGAAGGGCTCCAACAAGCCAGGAAAGCCAGCGATCAACATATCCGTGGCAGCCATGGCGCCCGGCAGGTCACCATCAATGGCGCGCATCATCGCCAGCTTGAAGAGAATCGGACCATAGGGCCTGTATGACGCTTGACGCTCGAGAATATCGCGCTTGGCCTTCAGGGGCTCGCCCACCGGGATAAGCTGCAGGGCAATGATCAATTCAGACTCAAAGGCCCAGATGGGGTGATTTTGCAAGGTATAAAGTTTGTCTCCGAGCGGCTTACTCCAGTTGTTGGGCGGACTGCTGAAGGCAACCGCCACCGCACGGAAAGAAGACCAGCCAGTGATGGCGTGAATCAGCAAAATCGCGCTCATCATCACCACGCCGAAACGTCTGACAATCGGTTTCACAATGCTCGCCGCCACCGGCTCGGGCGCACTGGCCGCGAGCACGATAGTAAAAGTGGCCAGGCCGGTGACATACCACAGAGGGTATTCAAACTGGCTGTGCGCCAGCGTCATCATGGCGAGCCCCAGCAGGAAAACCGAATCCACCGTGGGACGCTTGAGGTTGGGCCACAAGCACCAAGCAATGCCACCCACCGCCAACAGTGCCCCCACCAGCCCCGTCTCGGCCAGCATTTGCACCACGAGATTGTGGGCATGCAGGCACAAGGTATTGTCGGCAATCTTGAGATACGGGCCAAAAGCCTCGGTGTAGGCGCTGTTGTAGGCGAGTCCGCCCCAGCCCACACCGAAAAATGGGTGATGGGCAAAGGCATCCAGCGCCTTGGACCACTCCGACCAGCGGCGCTGGGTGGGCGCGAGCTCGAATAAACGACCAAAACCTGATTCAGGCGATGCCCCTACACCGAAATGCGTCCACAGCGCATGCGCCACCCAAGTGCCACCCCATTGCATGCCCAACACCAAGGCGCCGGTGATCCAGGCTGCCTTGCAGAAGCGGCGCACCGACTCGTCTTGGCGAGCACGCAGCCACCAGACCAAGGCCAGCACGATCAGCCCGCCACCGTAAGCGAGTACCAGCCGCGCGCCACACCAGGCCTGAATGAGGCCGATGAAGGCAGCGATCGGCACCACCATCCACAGCCGCAGATAGCCCCGAGCATGTAGCCAGCAGGCCGCGACCGTACCCAAGGCGAGCATGTGCGCGAAGACATTGCGCTGGGAGATGTTGCCCATCACCGTGCTGGTGGCAGCGCCCGGGGTGTGCACCATCCACATGCCGAAATGATTGGCGAGCCCCGTGTATTGCAAGAAGCCGATCAGCGCCTGCACCAAGGCTGAAAAAAGCAAAGCCACCGCGAGGCAATCCAGGAAGCGCTCTCTTGCCTCTCGGGTGCTGGAAAGATTGCGCACGGTGGTGGCGAGCAGCACCATGGCGAGCAAGGCACCTACCGGCACCAAGGTTTGGCCAAGATAAAGGGGGCGGTGGACGAGATGGAGCACCGCCAGCAGCACCACCATCGCCAAACCGAAAATCATCGCGCGGGTGAGGTTTTTTTCCTCCCGCCAGGCAAGCGGCACCATTGCCGCAAGGCCGATGAATGTCACGGTCAGCGCATCGGTGACCCAGTCCGCCAGGGGCGCTGGGTGGACCGGAGACATCCAGGGCACGACAATCGCTGCCAGCACCAGCAAGGTCGCCAGAAACGCGCGCCGCCCTGGCGAAAAGGCAGCGGCCATGCTAAACGGTTGAAATGGCATAATCGTCACCTGTAAGGGGTGCGGTGGGGCAATCAGACATCCGGGCTCGGGCAGCATGAAGCAGCGCAGTCCGGGCGCTCGAGGCAGACAAAACAGAGAGATCAAACGTGTTTGGCATTGCAAGGATTCTGCACGCAATTGTCCGGAGTGGAAAGCGCTTTCGCGCCAGCGCTTGGCGTGGCATTTTTTTGATTGCCATGCTGTTGTCATGCCAACCCGCCTTGGCCAACACCGGCAATTGCTGGGAGGCTTCTGCCGCAAAATATGGTGTCGACCCTTTCCTTCTGGCCGCGATTGGCCGGGTGGAAAGCAGCTTCAATCCAAACGCCCACAACCGCAACAAAAACGGCACCGAAGATATCGGCATTATGCAGATCAACACGGTGGTGCTGCGCGAGGTGGAGCGCTTTGGCATCACCCGCGATCAATTATTCGAGCCTTGCATCAATATTGATGTGGCAGCCTGGAAACTGGCCACGCATTTTCGCGATCATGGCGTTACCTGGTTTGCAGTCGGTGCCTATCATTCCAAAACGCCCGCGCTGAACCGGATCTACCAACTCAAGGTCTATCTGGCCTACCTCAAGCTCACAGGTAGCACCCAAATAGGCGCACGCTGACCGCGGCATTGATCATGGGACACCTCCTCCCGCCGGCTTACACTGGCTCGATGCCTAATCTTTCGGTTGCCACTTACAACATCCACAAGGGTTTTTCGCGTTTCAATCGGCGCATGATGGTGCATGAATTGCGCGACCGGTTGCGCGCCTTGAACC
This sequence comes from Pseudomonadota bacterium, assembly GCA_041161415.1. Lineage (GTDB taxonomy): Bacteria > Pseudomonadota > Gammaproteobacteria > Burkholderiales > Rhodocyclaceae > JBEAUN01. The sequence continues at coordinate 9,550 of JBEAUN010000346.1, forward strand.
CTGACATCATGTTCCTGCAGGAGGTACAAGGCCTGCATCTGGGGCATGAGATGAAGCATGTGAATTGGCCTCCCCTGCCGCAGCATGAGTTTCTGGCCGAGGCGGTGTGGCACGAGACCGCCTACACCGGGCACGCGATCTATGAACACGGCCATCATGGCAATGCGATTCTGTCGCGTTACCCGATCATCTCGCAGCTCAAGGAGGATATTTCCGCGCATCGTTTCGAGCGCCGCGGGCTACTGCATTGTGAAATCCAGGTGCCAGGGCAGGCTTTGCCGGTGCATTGCGTGTGCGTGCATCTGGCGCTCACCGGGCGGCACCGGCGGATGCAATTTGATCGGCTCATCGCTGCGCTGATCGAGCGGGTCCCGGCACATGCGCCCCTGATCATCAGCGGCGATTTCAATGATTGGCAAAATCGCGCAGCCAAGGTCTTGCCGCAGGCGCTGGGGGTGCATGAGGCTTTTGAATGTGTCGGCGGCGCGCCAGCGCGCAGCTTTCCCAGCGATTGGCCGGTGTTGCGGCTCGACCGAATTTATGTGCGCGGTTTCATGGTGACCGAAGCCGCCCGCCATTTTGGCGCCCCCTGGTCGCAGATCTCCGATCATGCCGCACTGACCGCCACACTCCATTACAGCTGATGAAACCTCAGTTTCTGCCCGGCAATACGCTCACACTTTTGCAAAGTGGCGCGGAATATTTCCCGGCGCTGCGCGCTGCGATCGACGCGGCCTCGGAGGAAATCTATCTCGAGAGCTATATCTTCGAGCCCGATGCCACCGGACGGGAGTTTGTCAGCGCGCTCGCGCAGGCAGCCAGCCGGGGCGTTCGGGTGCGGGTGATTGTCGATGGCTTTGGCAGCAGTGCTTTCACCGGCAGCCTCGCGGCCGCGCTGCAGCGGGCTGGGGTGGCGGTGTTGGTGTATCGGCCCGAGCGCGCGCTGTTCTCTTTGAGGGCCCGACGCCTGCGGCGACTGCATCGCAAGCTGGCGGTGATCGACAGCCGTGTGGCCTTTGTGGGCGGCATCAATCTCATCGATGATTTCGACCCGCCCGGCTCCACTGTGCCGCGGCTGGATTATGCAGTTCGCATCGAAGGACCCGTGCTGCAAAAAATTCACGACGCAGCCCGAAAACTCTGGGAGCTGGTGGCCTGGGCAAGCTTTAAGCGGCGGCTGGCGCTGGATGTGCCGCGCTGGCAGGGTGAAGCGGGTGAAGGTGGCGTGCGCGCTGCGTTCCTGGTGCGCGACAACATCCGTCACCGACGCGATATCGAAGCGGCTTATATCCAGGCCATGCGCGGCGCCACGCGCGAGATTCTGATTGCCAATGCCTATTTCCTGCCCGGGCGACACTTTCGTGCCGCCATGTTGGCGGCTGCGGCACGCGGTGTGGCGGTGACGGTGTTGCTGCAAGGGCGGGTGGAATATTGGCTGCAACACTACGCCACCCAAGCGCTCTATGGCGAGCTGATGGCAGGCGGCGTGCGGATTATCGAATACGACGCGAGCTATCTCCATGCCAAAGTGGCGGTGATCGATGCCCGCTGGGCGACGGTGGGCTCGAGCAATATCGACCCTTTCAGCTTGCTGCTGGCGCGGGAAGCGAATCTGGTGGTGGACGATGAGGGCTTTGCCACCGCGCTGCGGTCGCGATTGCTCGCCCAGATCGCCGCACATGGCCGGGTGTTGGCGCCCCAGGCTTGGGCGCGTCGCTCGATTTTCGCGCGGGTGATGAACCGGCTGGCCTATGCGCTATTGCGTTTTTGCATAGGCGTGGCGGGGTATCGCGGCGAGCATTGAGTTAAAATTTCGTTTTTTCAATTTGTCGCAGATCAATCATGGCCGAGTACGAATCCGAACACACCCGCTTCATGCGCCAATGGATGGCGCAACACCCCGAGCAGCAAAACGCCCAGAAAGAAGGCCGCGCCCTGTGGTGGGACAAGCCGCTTGACCCCAAAACCGCCGAAGAATACCGCGCCGCCAAGGTGGCGCAAAAATCGTATTACTACCAAAACGAGGTTTGATCGGCAGGGCCTTGCCCCGCTCCGCACGCATGCTCGCTTCCAGCGTTGTCTTTGTTGATCTGGAAACCACCGGCGGCAACCCGGTGGTCGATCGCATTACTGAAATCGCCATCCTGCGGGTGACCGACGGGGAGGTGGAATTCGAGTGGTCCTCGCTCGTCAATCCCGAGCGGCCGATTCCACCGTCGATTTCGCGCTTTACCGGCATCACCGATGAGATGGTGGCCCCCGCCCCCACCTTCCGTGAATTGGCCGATGAGATTCGCGACCGGCTCGATGGCGCGCTGTTTGTCGCCCACAATGCGCGCTTTGATTACGGGTTTTTGAAAAACGAATTCCGCCGCCTGGACGAGCCTTATTTCACCAAGGTGCTGTGCAGCGTGAAGCTGTCGCGGGCGCTCTACCCTGAGCACCATCGTCACGGCCTTGATGCGCTGATCGAGCGCCACGGCATTGTGTGCGAAGCGCGCCATCGGGCGATGGGCGATGCGCGCGCGGTGTGGGATTTCGTGCAGCTGGCCTATCGCGAGCATGGCGCGGAAAAAATCGACGCGGCGCTGGAGCGCGCCATGAAAGCGCCCAGCCTGCCCTCGGGGCTCGACCCGGAGATTCTCGATCGCATTCCCGATGGGGCGGGCGTGTATCTTTTTTATGGCGAAGGCAGCAGCACCCCAGGGCAAACCGAATTGCCGCTTTATGTCGGCAAAAGCGTGGGCCTGCGGGCGCGGGTGCTGTCGCACTTTTCATCCGATCACCGTGCCAGTAAAGAGGCGCGCATCGCGCAGGAGGTGCGGCGCATCGATTGGGTGGAGACCGCCGGCGAGCTGGGCGCGCTGCTGATGGAAGCGCGCCTGGTGAAGGAATTGATGCCGATTCACAACCGGCAACTGCGCCGCCAGGGCGAGCTTTGCGCCTGGCAGTTTCACGAGGGCGCAGAATCTTCCCCCGTGTTGAGCCTGGTGAGTGGCGCCGAGATCGAGCCGGCCAGATTGTCTTCGCTCTATGGCACCTATCGCTCGAAGCGCGATGCGATTGTCAGCCTGCGCGAGCTGGCGACGGCCCATGCGCTGTGCCCCAAACGGCTGGGGCTGGAGAGCGGGCGCGGGGCGTGTTTTTCGTCGCAGATCAAGCGTTGCCGCGGGGTGTGCAAAGGCGCGGAATCACCGCTTGCCCATGATATGCGGCTGTTGTCGGCACTCGGCCATCTGCGCATGAAGGCCTGGCCGTTTGGCTCGCGCATTGCGGTGGTGGAGCATGATGCCTTCCGCGACCGGCATGATTTTCATGTCTTCGAAAACTGGTGCCATCTGGGCACAGTGCATGACGAAGCCGAGCTCTCCGAGCTGGCCCTGACGCGTTTCTCGCCGGTTTTTGATCTGGACACCTACAAGAT